>CAYSOD010000654.1:0-2300 GCA_964432385.1 uncultured Rubrivivax sp. | reverse complement strand
CAGGTAACGCGCATGACGCTGCAGCATCATGCGGCGCACCTCGTCCATTTCGGTCTCGGGCGTGCAGGTCAGCGGCGCATCGTCCATCACCGTGCGCACGATGGTCGTGCCCGCCTTGCCGCCATTGCGCACCACCGCCGCGATCACTTCGCGGAAGGTGAGCATGCCGGCCAGATCGCCGTGCTCCATCACGACCAGGGAGCCGATGTCCAGTTCGGCCATCTGCGTGAGCGCTTCGGCCAGGGGCCGATCCGGCGTGGTGGTGAACAGCGTGTTGCCCTTCACGCGCAGGATGTCGCTGACCTTCATGGCGGAGTCCTCCGGTTTTATGCTGCACCGCCCATCGTCACGCCACTGGCGCCCCCGACCTGGGCTGAGAATCAATATAGCCCACAATCTCCTAGAAGACATCCCTGCGGAGACCCTCATGGCCGGAGCCGCCGACCCCGGATTCGACACGCTGGCCCTGCATGCCGGCGCCAGCCCAGACCCCAGTACCGGGGCACGCGCCACGCCCATCCACCTGAGCACGAGTTTCGTGTTCGACAGCAGCGACCACGCCGCGGCGCTGTTCAACATGGAGCGCGCCGGCCACGTCTACAGCCGCATCAGCAACCCCACCAACGCCGTGTTCGAAGAGCGGATGGCCGCGCTGGAAGGCGGCGTGGGCGCCATCGCCACCGCCAGCGGCCAAGCCGCGCTGCATCTGGCCGTGGCCACGCTGGCCGGCGCAGGCTCGCACATCGTGGCCTCGGCCGCCCTGTACGGCGGCTCGCACAACCTGCTGCACTACACGCTGCGGCGCTTCGGCATCGAGACCACCTTCGTGCGGCCGGGTGACATCGACGCTTGGCGTGCCGCCCTGCAGCCCAACACCCGCCTGCTGTTCGGCGAGACCTTGGGCAACCCGGGCCTGGACGTGCTGGACATCCCCACCCTCAGTGCCATCGGCCGCGAGGCCGGTGTGCCCTTGCTGGTGGACGCCACGTTCACCACGCCGTGGTTGATGAAGCCTTTCGAGCACGGGGCCGCCCTGGTCTTTCACTCCGCCACCAAGTTCTTGTCCGGCCACGGCACCGTCATCGGCGGGGTGGTGGTGGACAGCGGGCAGTTCGATTGGGAGGCGGCCGGCCGCCACCCGGAGCTGACGGCGTCCTACGAGGGCTTTCATGGCATGGTGTTCACTGAGGAAAGCACCACCAGCGCCTTTCTGCTGCGCGCGCGCCGCGAGGGCTTGCGCGACTTTGGCGCTTGCATGAGCCCGCACACCGCGTGGCTGATGCTGCAGGGCCTGGAGACCCTGCCGCTGCGCATGGAGCGGCACGTGGCCAACGCGCGCAAGGTGGTGGGCTTCCTGGCCTCGCACAAGCTGGTGGAACGCGTGGCCTACCCGGAACTCGAGACCCACCCGGACCATCTGCTGGCGCGCCGCCTCTTGCCGCGCGGCTGCGGCTCGGTCTTCAGCTTCGACCTGCGCGGCAGCCGCCAGCAAGGCAAGGCCTTCATCGAGGCGCTGAAGATCTTCTCCCACCTGGCCAACGTGGGCGACTGCCGCTCGTTGGTCATCCACCCGGCCTCCACCACCCACTTCAGGCTGGATGACGAGGCCTTGAAGCGCGCCGGCATCGGCGCCGGCACCATACGCCTGTCGGTCGGCCTGGAAGATCCCGACGACCTGATCGACGACCTGGGCCGGGCCCTGAAGGCTGCGGAGAAGGCCGCATGAAGCTGCAGATCGACGGCCACAGCGCCTACGCCTACACCGGCGGCCGCCCACTGAATGTCAGCCAACCTGGCGTCGTGTTCATCCACGGCGCGCTGCACGACCACAGCGTGTGGATCCTGCAAAGCCGGGCGCTGGCCCACCAGGGCCTGGCCGTGATGGCGGTGGACCTGCCCGGACATGGGCGCAGCAGCGGTACCGCGCTGTCGGTGGAGGCCGCCGGACGTTGGGTGAGCGCGCTCGTCCGGGCGGCGGGCGTGGACGGCATCACGCTGGTGGGCCACAGCATGGGCTCGCTGATCGCCATGGAAGCTGCCGCCGCCCTGAGCGCGGCCGGCACGGCGGTGCGGCGGGTGGTCATGGTGGGCACCGCCTATCCGATGAAGGTCTCCAGCCGCCTGCTGGACCTGGCGCAACAAGAACCACTGCAGGCTATCGACCTGGTCAACACCCTGTCGAACTCCACCCACTCGGCCAAGCCGTCCTTTCCCGGGCCGGGCTTCAGCATCCACGTCGGCAACCGAGCCCTCATGCGGCGCATGCAGGGCCAGTACACCCACGGCAACCTGTTCCACGC
>CAYSOD010000653.1:0-2305 GCA_964432385.1 uncultured Rubrivivax sp. | reverse complement strand
GCTCTGTCACGGGGGAGGTCCTTGGCTTCGGCGGCCGCGTGCTGGACTCGGGTGAACCCAAGTACCTGAACTCCCCCGAGACCCCCGTGTTTGTCAAGGGCCAGGAGCTCTACGGCTTGCATGAAGCGCGAACCGCCATTCGGGAGCGGGGCTATGCCTTGGTGGTGGAAGGCTACATGGACGTGGTGGCGCTGGCGCAATCCGGCTTTGCCAACGGGGTGGCCACCCTGGGCACCGCCTGCACGCCCGAACACGTCAAGAAGCTGCTGCGCTTCACCGACCACATCGTCTTCAGCTTTGACGGCGATGGGGCGGGCCGGCGGGCGGCCTCCCGGGCGCTGGAAGCCGTGCTCCCCCAAGTGAACGACCTGCGCAGCTTTCGATTCCTGTTCCTGCCACCCGAGCATGACCCGGACTCCTACGTCCGCGCCCATGGGGCACAGGCGTTCGAGAAGTTTGTGGAGGCCGCCGCGCCGCTGTCGCGACAGCTCATCGACCGGGCCAGCGATGGCTGCGATCTGGACGCACCTGAAGGACGCGCGCGCATGCTTGCGCAGGCCCGCCCCCTGTGGTCGCTGCTGCCCGTCGGGGCTTTGCGCCTGCAACTCCTGGCCGAGATCGCCCAGGCCGGGCGCACCTCAACGGACGAACTGGCCAGCCTGTGGGGTGAGCGGCGGCCTTCCGCCTCCAGCCCTTCTCGCCCGTCCTCCACCAACCGCCTTTCCGCCAGAGGGCCCGTGGGGCGGGCACCATCGCCTGTGCGTCAGCCGCCCGACCACGTAGCGCGGATGCTCCTGACCCATGCGGCCCTGTGGAACGACCTGGGGGGCTCGGATCATGAGTTGCTGACATCCCTGGAGTCTTGGCACGGTGAACTCTTCAGGTGGCTGGAGAGAGACTTGACCGAACACGGCCCACGGGAGTGGCCCAGCCTTCGCGAAGCGCTGCAAGGCGAGGCCTTCGAGCAAGCTGCGCGGCAACTGGTGGACGGTGCGGACGTCATGCCAGCCGCCGACAAGGAAGATCTGCGAAACGCCATCGCCCAGACCTCACGGGCCCTGGCCCTGCGCGACCCCTTGCGCCTGCTGGGCCGAGCGCCCTGAAGCCACACGCATGAGGTGCTGACCGAGGAGGCGCGGGTATAATCCGCAACGCCGCGGCAAGAGTGGCAGCAGCACCTCCGGTCCCGGGCCGCCCTCGACAAGGGTTCACCTTCAGGCCCACCCTCCCCCGCAAGGGCTGCAATTCATCTGGTCCACGCGAACTTGCCTGCTCGCCCCGATGTCACCGAGGTCCACCAGGATCCTGAATCAGCACCCCTGCGCGCGGCGCAAGGCTGCCGGTGGCACGGAGCGGGTTGCCTGACCCCCTGCTGAGAGGATCCCCATGACCGCCAAGAAGCCCGCTGCCCCCGCCAAGGCCGCCAAGCCTGCTGCTGCACCCGCCACCAAAGCCGCGGCGCCGGCCGCGAAGAAGCCGCCCGTCGCCAAACCGGCGGTGAAGCCCGCAGCCACCGCGACCCAGGCCAAAGCATCAACCCCAGCGGCCAAGGTCAAGGTCCCAAGCCCTGCGGCTGCCCAAGCCAACGCTGCGTCGGCCAAGCCTGCCAAGGCGGCAGCCCCAGTGAAGCCTGCCAGCCCCGCCAAGGCAGCCGCTTCCAAGTCGGCACCGTCCTCCGAAAAGACCGGCAAGGCAGCCAAGGACAACAAGCCCGACTCGGCAGCCAAGAACGCCAAGGCCGGCAAGCCCGGTGCCGACGTCAAGCCCGGCAAGGGCAGCAAGGCGGACGAGAAGAAAAAGCCCGAACTTCTGGAAGACGATGCGGTCGACGTCGAGGCCGACTTCGAAAGCGTTGAGGAAGCCGAGGTTGTCGAACCCGAGGAAAGCGAGGCCGAGAAGGCCAAGGCCAAACCGCTTCGCATGAAGGTGTCGCGCGCCAAAGAGCGCGCGCTGATGCGCGAGTTCGGCCTGGAAGAAACCACGCTGACCGAGGAAGAAGTCGCCAAGCGTCGCCAGGAGCTCAAGACGCTCATCAAGATGGGCAAGACCCGGGGTTTCCTGACCCACCAGGAGATCAACGACCACTTGCCCGAGAAACTGGTCAACGAGGAAATCCTCGAGGCCATCATCTCCATGCTCAACGACATGGGGATCGCCGTCTACGAGCAGGCCCCTGACGCGGCCACCATGCTGATCAGCGGCAGCAACACGGCCACCGCCACTGACGAGGAGGCTGAAGAAGCCGCCGAAGCCGCGCTGTCCACCGTCGACTCCGAGTTCGGCCGCACCACCGACCCGGTGCGCA
>CAYSOD010000652.1:0-2306 GCA_964432385.1 uncultured Rubrivivax sp. | reverse complement strand
GTCACGTCACGGTGCATCTTGGGTGGCTTGCCCAGCAGCACGTCCATGGGCATGTCGATGGCACGTTGACCCGCCGGGCCATCTTCCAGCACCAGCGTAGGCTCTTCGGCCACCACGCCCACCACGGCCCAGGGGCAGCGCTCGCGTTCGCACAGGCGCTCAAAGGCATCGCGGTGTGTCGGGTCCAGCGCCAGCACGTAGCGCTCCTGGCTCTCGTTGCACCAGATCTCCTTGGGCGCCAGCCCGCTTTCCTGCAGCGGCACCTTTCGCAGATCGAACACCGCGCCGCGGCCCGCGCCGTCCACCAGCTCCGGGAAGGCATTGCTGATACCGCCCGCGCCCACGTCGTGGATGGCCAGGATGGGGTTGGCCTCACCCAGGGCCCAGCAGTGGTTGATGACCTCCTGTGCACGGCGCTGGATCTCAGGGTTGCCGCGCTGCACCGAATCAAAGTCCAAGGCCGCCGTGTTGGTGCCCGCCGCCATGGAGCTGGCCGCGCCCCCTCCCATGCCAATGCGCATGCCCGGGCCACCCAGTTGCACCAGCAGCGTGCCCGCAGGGAAGATCTTCTTGTGCGTCTGGCCCTCGCTGATCTGCCCCAGCCCGCCCGCGATCATGATGGGCTTGTGGTAGCCGCGCATCACGCCCGCCACGGGCTGCTCGAAGGTGCGGAAGTAACCCGCCAGGTTGGGCCGACCGAACTCGTTGTTGAAGGCCGCGCCGCCCAGCGGGCCTTCGATCATGATGTCGAGCGCGCTGGCGATGTGCGCGGGCTTGCCCGGTCCGCCACGCTCCCAGGGCTCGTCGGTGCCGGGCAGGCGAAGGTGGCTGGTGGAAAAACCCGTGAGCCCCGCCTTGGGCCGCGCGCCACGGCCGGTGGCGCCTTCGTCGCGGATCTCGCCACCCGCGCCCGGGGCCGCGCCAGGGAACGGAGAGATGGCCGTCGGGTGGTTGTGGGTCTCCACCTTCATCAGCACGTGGGCAGTGGTGTCGTGCGCCCTGTAGGGCGCAGCGGACTCCCCGGCCTGCGGCAACCACAGCCGAGCCGGTCCGCCGGCCATCACGGCGGCGTTGTCGCTATAGGCCACCACCGAGCCTTGGGGCGAGACCGCCTCGGTGTGGCGGATCATCCCGAACATGGAGTGCGACTGCTCCACGCCGTCGATGGTGAAGCGGGCGTTGAAGATCTTGTGCCGGCAGTGCTCCGAATTGGCCTGCGCAAACATCATCAACTCCACATCGGTGGGGTTGCGCTGCAGTCGGGTGAAGGCCTCGACCAGGTAGTCGATCTCATCGTCAGACAGCGCCAGGCCGAAGTCGCCATTGGCCCGCACCAGCGCCTTGCGGCCCTGACCCAGCACATCCACCTGTGCCATGGGCACACCGGGATGCTCGTCGAAGAGGGCGCGGGCGGCCTCCCGTGAGCGCGCCACGCTCTCGGTCATGCGGTCGTGCAGCAAGGCCGCCAGGCGGTCCACCACCTCTTCGGCCAACGGTGCCGGGCCGCCCAGCAGGCCCTTAAGCAAGCCCGTGGCGCGGTGCAGGCGGAACTCGGTCACGCGTTCCACGCGCTTCACGGGCAAGGCGCAGTTGCGCGCGATGTCGGTAGCCTTGCTGGACCAGGGCGAGACGGTGCCGAGCCGTGGCATCACCACCAGCAGGAGTTCCTGCGCAGACGGCACCGCAGGGCCCGGCGGCGTGCCGACGTCCATCAACTCACCGATGCGCCGGCGCATGTCTTGGTCTGGCAGCGAGTCGGTAGCCACCCAGTGCACGTGGCGGGCGCTGACACCTGCCAGGGAGGGCTCCACCTGCTGCAGGCGCGACAGGAGGGCAGCTGCGCGGAAGGCGGACAGGGCTGAACCGCCCTCAAAGGCGGTCAGGTGCAAAAGGACTTGGGGCATGAACAGGGTGACACCACGAAGCAGCCTGGGGGTCGGGCAGTTGCGCGCGGTATTCCAGAAAGGGGGGTGGATAATTATCGACATGCCGAAATCGCTGAAGACCGCCGAAGACATCGAGGGGATGCGCCAGGCCTGCCGCCTGGCCTCTGAGGTCCTGGACGTGTTGACACCGCACGTCAAACCCGGCATCACCACGCGTGAGATCGATCGCATCGCCCACGAGTACATGACCCAGGTGCAGCAGGCCGTGCCGGCCACCCTGGGCTACCAGCCCCCGGGCTACCCCCCCTACCCCGCGTCTTTGTGCACCTCGCTCAACGAGGTGGTCTGCCACGGTATACCGGACGACCGGCCGCTGAAAAACGGCGACATCATCAACATCGACGTGACCGTCATCAAGGA
>CAYSOD010000651.1:0-2321 GCA_964432385.1 uncultured Rubrivivax sp. | reverse complement strand
GCGTACGTGCTCTTGCCCAGGCAGATGGTGAGCACGTTGCGCGGGATGCGGAAGTACTCCACCGTGCGGGCCAACGCGAAGCTGTTGGGCGGGATGATGCAGACATCGCTCTCGATGTCCACGAAGCTCTTCTCGTCGAAGTTCTTCGGGTCCACCACCGTGCTGTGGATGTTGGTGAACACCTTGAACTCGCGCGCGCAGCGGATGTCGTAGCCGTAGCTGGAAGTGCCGTAGCTGACGATGCGCTGGCCGTCGGCGGCATGCCGTACCTGCCCGGGCTCGAAGGGCTCGATCATGCCGTGCGCCTGCGCCATGCGGCGGATCCAACGGTCGCTCTTGATGCTCATGCCATGCTCGGGAAGACGCCGCTCGGGCGATCGCGAATTCTAGGAGGCTGACAGCACGCCTGAGCTCCAGTAGCATCACGCCACGCCGGTGGCAACCAGGATCACGCTGCCGAGCGCAACTGCCGAGCCGAACTGACAGGAGGCCTTGCGATGCCCAGCCCCTTCCGCCCTGCCCTGACGCTGCTGACCCAGTACGCCCACTACCACCGGGACCGGCGCAACATCCAGACGCACCTGGTGGGGGTGCCCATGATCGTCTTTGCCATTGGGGTGCTGCTGTCGCACCCCGTGCTGCCGGTGGCGGGACTGGAGCTCACGCCTGCATGGCTGATGTTCCTGCTGACCTCGGTGTGGTACCTGACGCGCGGCGAGCTCGCGCTGCAGGTGGCGGTGGTGGCCGTCATGGCGCTGCTCATCGGCTCGGCCCAGGTGCTGGGGCAGTCGAGCCCCTCCTGGGTGGCCTGGGGCGTAGGGCTGTTCGTATTGGGCTGGGTGATCCAGTTCGTGGGCCACTACTACGAGGGGCGCAAACCGGCCTTCGCCGACGATCTGGTAGGTCTGCTGGTGGGGCCGATGTTCGTGGTGATGGAGTTGCTGGCCGCCGTGGGCGGATGCCGCAGCCTGATGGCCCGCATCGAGGCCGAGGCCGGCCCGACCCACCTGCGGGACCTCACGGGCACGGCGGCCTGAGCAATCAGGCCCCGCCCCAGACCTCGCCAGCCACCTCGACCACGCGCTCCAGCTTGCGCCACTGGTCGTCCACCGACAGGGCGTTGCCGTGGTGGGTGCTGGAAAAGCCGCACTGCGGGCTGAGCGCCAGTTGCTCCAGCGGCATCACCTTGGCGGCCTCGTCGATGCGGCGCTTGAGCGCGTCCTTGCTCTCCAGCTCGCCCACCTTGGTGGTCACCAGACCCAGCACCACGGTCTTGCCCGGGGGCAAGGCGCGCAGCGGCTCGAAGCCGCCCGCGCGGGCGCTGTCGAATTCCATGAACCATCCGTCAACATCCGTGGAGAACATGGCGTCGACCACCGGGTCGTAGCCGCCCTCGGCCACCCAGGCGCTCTTGAAGTTGCCGCGGCAGGTGTGGATGGTGACCGTCATGTCATCCGGCCGGCCGCGAAGCGCGTCGTTCAAGGTGCGGGCATAGCGCTGGGGCAGCGCGGCCGGGTCGTCGCCATTGGCGCGGCAGTTGGCCTGGATCTTGGGGTCGCACAAATAGGCGAAGGTGATGTCGTCGAGTTGCAGGTAGCGGCAGCCCGCCGCCGCCAGATGCGCAATGGCGGCACGGTAGGCCGCGCCCACGTCGTCCCAGAAGGCGTCGAGGTCGGGGTAGGCCTCGCGCGAGACCGCCGCTCGCCCGCCGCGCAGGTGCAGCATCGAGGGCGAGGGAATGGTCATCTTGGCCACGGTGGCTCCGCTGCGCCCTGACGCGCCGGAAGCCCCGGCCGCGAGTGCGTCCACCCGCGACTTCAGGTAAGCGAAATCCTGCGCCATGATGGGCCGGCTGCATCCCACCTTGCCCGTCACGGAGGCGATGGGTGGCTGCTCCGACTGCCCCTCGATCTTGAACTTCGGCCCCTCGTTGTGCTTGAGCGTCACGCCATCGAGCTGCCCCAGGAAGTCCAGATGCCACCAGTCGCGGCGGAATTCCCCGTCGGTGATGGACTGCAAACCGATGTCGAACTGGCGCTGCACAACCTCAGCCACAGCCCGGTCTTCGGCTTCACGCAAGGAGGTAGCACCAATCTCACCGGCCTTCCAACGGGCTCGGGTTTGGGCCAGCCAGGCTGGGCGCAACAGGCTGCCGACTTGGTCGGCTCGGAAAGGGGGTCGGCTCATCGGCGGTGTCCTCGTGAGTTGAAGACGCCGAGGCTGGGCCCTCTCAACCGGCGACGACCCTCATCGCGGCACGCCGGGGCTCCGGCTCGGCGTCGAAACGCTCGAAGCCGGTGTAACACAGGAAGTGCCGGTTG
>CAYSOD010000650.1:0-2321 GCA_964432385.1 uncultured Rubrivivax sp. | reverse complement strand
CTTGGGAAACGCGCACCGAGCCGTTCAGGAACATGCCGCCAGGGTGCAAGTGGTTAGGCGTAATAGACGGCGCAAGTCATTTGAATCTTGCAGGCACCGGGATGTCACGTAAGACGGAAACGCTGACAGTGCAAACAATCAGCGCCTTTCTCGATGGTATTCATGAGGGTGACTGCAGTCCTAAAGGCCGAGTCGCGGGCCTGGAGCTTTCAAACAAGTGAATGCCAGCCTCCTAGTCGGCTTCAAGGCCGGCGCCACCCATGTCAGCAGCGCCTCAGACAGCCACTGCTCAAGCAAGCGTCTATTGGGGTAATCGTATTTTTCCTGCAGATTGACACGCCAACTCGGAAAAACTCCAACAGCGACAAGCACTTGCAAAGCCGCCTCTCGCGGACTACCTGTGCTTTCGGTGCAAATTGACACGCTTCGACCTGCCCGGGCTGATCACGCCGCCGGCGCCTCGAACGCCTCACCGATCCAACGCCCTCTCGGCGAGGGCTGTCGCAGGAAGTCTCAATACGCCACGGTATCCTCGGTGGCGAGCGAGGACAGTGCAACACCGCGCCCGGCGATGGCCCACAAGATCAGCCGTTTGGCTTCCTTGCGGTAGGCACGCTGCGTTGCAGGCGCTTCGTGCCGCGACAGCCAACCCTGGACTGCCTCGTGGTCGTTGCTCCCCCGCAGCGCGCACGATGCAGGCCCATGGTGTCGTCGACCCCACCACGACGATCTTCTCCCAGGAAACCACATCCGATGGGGCACTGTTGACCAGTAGCGCGCGACATCTGGTCCATGCCAGCTGTCTCCATTTTCCGCATTAGCTCGGTTGTCCGTATTTGCTCGGTTGTCCAGATTTGCTTAAAATCTGCCTATGGGCACCGATCTCAGCACTCCCGTTCTGCTGCGCCGCATCGCGCAGCTCGAGGCCACCGTTGGGCGCCTCAGCCAAGACCTCGGCACTCTGCGCACAGCGGTCAGCAAGCAGGGCCTGCAACTGCCAAAGTCACGAGGCGTTCGAGCCCGAGTGGCGAACACCGACTCCGTAGCTGCGGGCAACTCGTATGCTCAGGCTATCGGCGGCCTAGCGGGCGCCACCGCACGCGGCGAAGCTGCACGTGTTCAGTGGGTCAAGGATGGCCTCGTCGTGTCCGGTGAGGACCTCGCACAAGCCTGGGGGCTCACCCGTCAGGCTTTGGCGCCGGCCGCAGACCGGGGTGAAGTCTTTGCTGTGAAGATCGGCAACCGGCTGTACTACCCGCGGGCATTCCTCGGGATGGACCGAGAAGCCGTCGCATCTATATGCCGCGCGCTGGGCGACCTCGGCGCCAGCGAGAAGCTGATGTTCTGGCTGCGCGAGCACGGCGCCTTGGCGGGAAAGAGCGTCACCGCGGCATTGGATGCGGGAACTGGCCTGGCCAAGGTAGAGCGCCTGGCTGCGGCGTGGGCGCGCGAACGGGGCGTCTCGCGTGTCGCTGCGACTGCCTGATCCAGGTTCCTTCGAGGATCTACTTCGTCCAATCAGGATCGATGTCGCATCGCTCGTGCGCTTGAGCCGGCTTCCGGCCACCGAGCCGTACTGGTCTGCAGGGGTTTACCGCTTCGATGATTCAGATCCCGGAGGTGCCGGCCCGTTCGGCACCTGCTACACCGCCAGCACCATCGAGGTAGCCTTCGCGGAGAGCGTCATCCATGAGTGCGGGCGGTTCGTCAGAGGCAGCTACGAGGTGCCGTCCGCAGAACTGACCCAGCGCTCGGTCGTGCGGTTTGTCTGTGACCGGCGCAAGACGCTGGTGCTGGCGGACCTGTCCGGTGCAGCGCTCAAGGCCCTGGGACTGAACAACGACATCAGTGCGTCCGCCAACTACACGGCAAGCCAGGCCTGGGCGCGGGCCATCCACAGTGCGAGCCCGCGCTGGGACGGAATCCGGTACGTGTCGCGGCAGATGAACCAGGGGTTCGCCTACGCCATCTTCCAGCGCAGCGGACTGCGCAAGCTGCGCGCCGACAAGCTCAAGCCGCAGCAGGTAGATGACCTCTGCGATCGGTTCAACGTCACCGCAGTCTGACGACGCCGCGGCCCGAACCCGAAGGTAGGCAACCTGGCGTACACCGGCCGTTGGTAAGCAAATCCCGCTCGGCTCGACCATCAGTCGTCGCTCGGGACGGACCGATTCTCGGCTGTGCGTCCGGCTCACGCTCGCCAACCTCGGAGTAGCACGTATGTGCTACGCTTTGTTTACTGACTCAAGGGTGTCCTATGTCGACCACCACCATCCGCATCGAGGAAGATCTCAAAGCACGGATAGCCGCCGCGGCTCATC
>CAYSOD010000649.1:0-2326 GCA_964432385.1 uncultured Rubrivivax sp. | reverse complement strand
TCCCGCTGGAACGCGTCATCCACCTGCTCACCGCGCGCAATGCCCGCCACCTGGGCCTGCACGACCGCGGGGCCATCGTCCCCGGCCTGCGCGCAGACCTGAACCTCATCGATCCGGCCAAGTTGTCGGTGGGCGCACCGCACATCGTGCGCGACCTGCCCGCCGGCGGCCGCCGCTTCCTGCAGAAGGCTGAGGGTTACCTGAGCACCTGGGTGGCTGGCGTGTGCGTGCAGCGCGACGGCAGCGTCACGCCGGCGCGACCGGGAAGGCTGGTCAGGGCCGGGCAGGCTGCGGCGTCGACGGCTTGAGCCCACGCCTGGTAGCAGCCGCCAGCAGCAGGACCATCAGCGCCAGCCCGAACAAAGGCCACAAGCCCCAGCGGCCGGCCCACCAGGCAAACGGCGTGGTGCCCACTCGTCCCTCGTAGGTGCCTTCCAGCGCCCCAGGAACGAAGGGCTCCAGGCGGTGCGTGACGCGGCCCTGGTGGTCGATGATGGCCGTCACACCGGTGTTGGTGGAACGAAGCATGGGCCGCTGCAACTCCAGCGAACGCATGCGCGAGATGTTCAGATGCTGCGGCAAGGCGATGGTGTCGCCAAACCAGCCGATGTTGCTGAGGTTGGCGAGCACGGTGGGCGAACGCGCGGCGTCGCGAAAGCGCACCGCGAGCTCCTCGCCGAAGAGATCTTCGTAGCAGATGTTGGGGGCCACGCGCTGGCTCCCAGCCCCCAGCGAGGGCGCGTCCAGCGGGCCCCGCGAGAAGTCGCCCAGCGGGATGTTCATCAAGTTGGTGAACCATCGAAACCCGGTGGGAATGAACTCGCCAAAGGGCACGAGGTGCACCTTGTCGTAGCGGTAGGGCGCAGCCGGGGCAGCCGACAGGCCGACGGCCGAGTTGGTGTAGCCCACTTCAAAGCTGCCCAGGGGCACCCCCAGGAGGCCCACCTGGGCAGAGCCCTTGAAGCGCTGCTCGACGCCCTCCCACCAGCCGGGCGCCAGTTCTGCCAACTGCACGGGCAACAGGGGCACGGCCGTCTCGGGCGCCACCACCAGTTCGCCGCGGGCCTGCGCCAGCGCCTGCGCCAGCCAGGCCAGGGTCTGCGGCATCCGGCTGCCCGAAAACTTCTCGTCCTGCGGGACATCGGTCTGCAGCAAGGTGGCCGTCTGCGAGCCCGCCGAGCGCGTGAATTCCGCGGGGCCAGTGACCGCCGGGAATGCAAATATGACCAGGGCCACGCCCCACCAGAGCGCCGCCGCAGGCCAGCGCCGGGCCAGCCGCGGCCAGGCCAGGGCCACCAATGCTGCGGCCCCTGCCATCAGCGCGCCGACCCCGTACACCCCCACCCACGGCGCCAGCGCCGCCAAGGGGCCGTCAATCTGTGTGTAGCCACTGGCTGCCCACGGAAAGCCGGTGAAGATGACCGCACGGGCCCACTCCGCCAGCAACCAGCAGGCCGCAAAGCTCAAGGCATCCAGCCCGGGCTGGCCGGTGCGCAGCCGCACCCAGGCGGCGCAGGCCAGGGCCAAGTACAGCGACAGGGCCAGTGCCAAGAGCAGCACCGCCAGCGCCGCCAGCCACGCAGGCAGGCCGCCGTAGCGGTGCATGCTGATGAACAGCCACCACACCGCAGCCACCAGCCAGCCCGTGCCGAAAGCAAGCCCCATGACCGTGGCCTGCTTCACAGACGCCATGCGCAGACAGGTGACGAGCAGAGCGACAGCGACAGGCGGCCACCACCAAAGGGCGGTGTGCACACAGGCCAGGCTGAGGCTGGCGCCCAAGACCGCCAGCCCCGCCAGCACCGCGGCACCGCGCAGCACCGACCCCCGTCGGGTGGCCTGTGCCTCAGCGCTGGCCATCACGCGGGCGGCGGCGTCGCGGAAGCCTCGGCGCCGCGCGACCCGGCCTGCGGCTCGGCCGCTGCAACGCGGGACGCCCTGAACCAGCGCACGGCGCCTCCCCGAGTGAGCATCACCGCAAAGCGCAGGCCCTGCACCTCCACCGCCTCACCGCGGCGGGGCACTCGGCCCAGCTGATCGGCCACCAGGCCACCGATGGTGTCGAACTCCTCCTCGGGCAGGTGAACACCAAAAGCCTCGTTGACCGCAGAGACGTCGGCATCGCCGGCCACGCGGTGCGTGCCGTCGGCCAGGGTCACGATGCCGCTGTGGGCATCCTGTTCGTCGAACTCGTCCTCGATCTCGCCCACGATCTCTTCCAGCACGTCCTCGATGGTGATCAGGCCGGCGGTGTTGCCGAACTCGTCGATGACGATGGCCAGGTGGTTGCGGTTGGAGCGGAAGTCCCGCAGCAACTCGTTCAGGC
>CAYSOD010000648.1:0-2328 GCA_964432385.1 uncultured Rubrivivax sp. | reverse complement strand
CACCTCCGCCGCCAGCACCAGCCCCCGCGCCCCCACCGCCACCGCCGCCCCCGCGCGAGGCCGACATCGCTGTGGAGAAAGCCAAGCAACAGAAGGCCCTGCAGGAGAAGGCCGCGCAGGAGCAAGCAGAGAAGGCAGCAAAAGCTGCCAAGGCGGAAAAGGCCGCGCGTGACAAGGCGGAAAAAGCCGATCGCGACAAGGCCGAGAAGGCTGAGCGTGACAAGGCTGCGAAGGAAAAGCAGGCCCGCGAGGCTGCACAGCGCAAGCGTGAAGAAGAGGCCGAGGAAAAGCGCTTGGCCCAGCAGCGCGAAGAGAACCTGAAACGCATGATGGGGCAGATCCCCACGGGCTCGGGTGCGCCAGGTAGCCGCGGCACGACGGCCGTGGATGCGGCGCCCTCCAGGAGCTACGGCGGGCTCATCGTCAAGGCCGTCAAGCCCAACATCGTGTTCACTGACGTGGTCACCGGCAACCCCGAGGCCGTGATCGAGGTGCGAGCCGCGCCCACCGGCACCATCATCGGCCGCCGGCTGGTGAAGTCCAGCGGCTCCAAGGAGTGGGACGAGGCCGTGCTGCGCGCCATCGACCGCACCGGCAGTCTGCCCAAGGACACCGACGGCCGGGTGCCGAGCACGGTGGAGATCGTCTTCAGGCCGAAGGACTGATTCAAGGTTCTGCCGAAGGACTGCGCAGCGTGAAGCGCCGGATGAAGCCGCGGTCGATGCGGTCCTTCCACCACCAGGCCCAGCGGCCCTCGGCCGCCCAGTCGCCCCAGGCCATGATGGCTCGGCGCTCGCCGCAGGACAGCAGGTTGAGCGTGCGCCGCTGCGGTGTGTAGGGCTGCAGTTCGCCGGCGCCGATGAAGCGGCGCAGGTTCAGCGCCAGCGGCGGGCCGGCGCGCACGGCGTAGACCCCGCTGCGAGGGTGCGGGGCGTCGTCGCGCACCGCCACATCACCCGCAGCAAAGACCTCCGAGTGTGACGCGCTCTGCAGCGTGGGGCCCGTGCGCACAAAGCCGCGCTCGTCCAGCGCCAGACCACTGCCCCGCAGCCAGGTTGGCGCCCCGACACCGGTGGCCATCACCGGCACGTCGCAGGCCAGGCGTGCACCCGAGGCCAGTACCAACGCGCCCGCTTCCACCGCGGTGCAGGCCTCGCGGAACAGTGTCACCTTGTGGCGTGCCAGCGCCTTCAGGCCATGGGCCACGACGGCCCTCGGGTAACCGGCCAGGGCATCGCCCCCACCCGTGACCAGGGCCACGCGCGAAGCACCGTCACCCAGCCGTGCCAGGCCCCAGGCCAGCGCCAGCGCGAGTTCAAAGCCGGCGGCGCCAGCGCCCACCACCACCACGTCCAGCGGGCGCTGGGTGGCCTGCTCACGCAGACGATCCAGCAGCCCCACCAGCGTCTCGATGGGCCGCACGAAGAGCGCGTGCTCGCGCGCACCGGGAAGGGCGGCGCGGTCCTGCGCCCCACCCACATCCAGCGACAGCACGTCGTACTCCACCACCCGGCCGTCCGCCAGAGTCACCAGGCGCTTCGCGGCATCCAACACGGCGGCCTGCCCTTGCACCAGCGTGACATGACCAGCGGCACAAAGCGGTGCCAGCGCGATGCGGACCTGCTCAGAACCGTAATGCCCCGCCACCACACCAGGCACCATGCCCGAGTAGGTGAGATGCGCGTGGGGCGTGATCATCAGCGTCTCCGCCCCGGCCAGCGGCTCACGCGCCAAGGCCTGCAGCACATGAAGGTGGGCGTGACCGCCTCCAAGCAACACCAGGCGCTTCATGGGCGCAGCGTCAGGTCCTGCAGCCAGCCCAGGCCGTGCCCGCCCGTGTTGTCGGCGTCTGCCCCCACCAGCACGGCCACCAGCGGCGGCATCGTGGAAGTCTCGTCACCAAAGGCGCGAAGGAAGTCGGCGCGCAGGTCGCGCTGCTCCACCTGCCAGGCACCCAGGGGCGATTCGCCGCCGCGCAGCACCATCCAGCGCATGCGCCGCGTGTGGGCGTTGGGCAGCACCAAGCCGGCCGAGGCCAGCGGTGCCCACACGTAGCACAGCGTCGCCGCAGGCAGCGCCTGGCCCGAGGCGGCCCGCGCCGCGCGCAACAGTTGCCGCTCCACGAAGGGCACGCGCTCGGCCGGCATGTCAAAGAGCGCGCAGACCTTCAGCGCCGCATCGTCGCCCGCCTTGGTCAGCAGGTCGGCACGCTCGATGGCCCGGTCCAGCCGCCATCGCCAGGCCAGCGTTCGAGCCTGCGCACCCGCCCCCTGCACGGCGTGCACCAGGTTGCCGTAGCTGGCGGGCGACTCCACGCGCCAGGCCGGG
>CAYSOD010000647.1:0-2330 GCA_964432385.1 uncultured Rubrivivax sp. | reverse complement strand
CGGGTGATGGGCCACTCTTCGTCGGGCTGTCCAGGCGTGGTCGCGGCCGCCGCTGCCTGCGCCTGCTCCGCCTGCAGCACGCCGGCCACACGGTATAGATACAGGCGGGCGTAGCTGGCGCCCTGGTAGGCGATGAGGCGGTCGCAGCCCAGCGCCAACAGGGGGTGCAAAGCCTCGGGGAAGCGTGTGTCTCCTAACAGCAGTCGCTGACCGGCACCTGATGCTGCGTTGGAAGGCTCGCCAGCGGGCGCGGGGGTGGGCCAGGCGTTGGCGGGTTGTGCCCTGGTGGGCGCCGCACCCGTGCCCAGCATCTGCGCCACGAAGGCACCCCGCGTGCGGGCACTTGCCACCTCCTCAAACGCTGCGGCGAAGCCTTTCAGGCTGGCCTGGGCGGCGGCTGAGCTGCCGCCCCCGGCCTTCACCGCGTCCTCGAAGTGCCGGCGCTCGAAGGGCAGCAGGCCGCTGCCGGCAATCGCCCCCAGCATCACCGCGCTGACCACGGTGCCGTGCTGGCGTGCCAAGCCCGCCATGTCCAGCACCTGGTGCTCGCGGCTGAAGGCGGCGACCAGCTTCATCAGGGCCTGGTCGTCCAGGCGGCCGTCGCCCGGCGCCATGCGCTCCAGGGTGGTGAGGGTCCGGGCAGACGAGCTGAGTACCAGCGTGCGTTCGGCGCTCAGCATGCCGTTGCTGGCCTGTCGTGCGGTCTCCAGCAACTCCGACGACACCAGCGCGTCCAGCGCGCCGGGTACGGGGCTGAGGTTGAACACCAGGGGTGCGCCCGCGCGTTCGCTCTCGCGCTGCGGGTCGAACTCCAGGTAGTAAGTGGTCGAGCCCGTTCGCTGCGCGACGCCAGGAATGGAGGTGGCCTGCCCGCGGTGGCCCGCCAGCCGCGCCGCGTCCACCAGCCATTGCGTGAGCACGCCGCCGCCTTCGCCGCCCAGGGCGCAGATCAGCAGGGTGAGGGGGCGGTCCGGCGCGCCGAAATCTGTGCTGGCGCTCATGCGGCCCTCAACCACGAGGTCACAGTTCGCCGCAGCCCGTCCACCAGCCGCTCGCCCCAGCGTGCGTGGCGCACCACCTCGGCGCGGTAGAAGCTGGGACATAGCGTGGCGGCGTGCGCGTTCTCGCCGCACAGGCCGCAGCCCACGCAACCCTCCAGCACTGTGGCCACGGGGTCGACCTTCAGCGGGTCGGGGTTGTCCTTCAGGCCCAGGGTGGGGCAGCCCGACAGCCGGATGCAGGCGTGGTCGCCGTTGCACACGTCCTCGTCCACGCCGTACTTCACGCGCTCCACGCGCTCGCCGCGCGCCAGCAGCCCGGCCACCCAGGGCTTCAAGCGGCGTTGGCGCTCCAGTTGGCACTCGCCCTCGGCCACCACCACCTTCAGGCCGTTGAAGTCGCTGGTGAAGGCCTCCACCAGCGTCTGCCGCATGCGCTCCACCTCGTAGGTGTGGACAGTGCGCATCCACTGCACCCCCAGCCCCTGCAGAGCGGACTCGATGGTGCGGTTGGTGTGTGCCAGGCTGCGGCCCTTGTCGGCGGCCGAGGTTTTGTCGCTGGCCCCGGGGGTGGAGATCAGGTCCTGCGTGCCGGTGGCGCTGGTGTAGCCGTTCTTGAAGATCAGCAGCACCGCGTCGTCACCGTTGAACAGGGCGCTTTGCACGCCCGTGAGCAGGCCGTTGTGCCAGAACCCGCCGTCGCCCATGATGGCCAGGGTGCGGCGCTGCATCATGGGCGAGACGCCTGCCCGGCTGGCCAGGCTCATGCCGTAGCCCAAGATGGAATGGCCCATGGAGAAGGGCTCGAAGGTGCCAAAGGCGTGGCAGCCGATGTCGGCGGCCACGTGCAGGTCGCCCACCTGCTGCTGCGCGAGCTTCAGGGCGGAGAACACCGGCCGCTCGGGGCAGCCTACGCAGAAGGTGGGCGGGCGTGCCGGCAGGGGCTGGGCCAGCAGGGCGGCCGCGGCCTCGCGTCGGCGCGTGATGTCGGCCAGCCATTGGCGGCCTTCGGCCGACACCGCCCCGGGCAGGTGCTGGTCGGCATAGGCCAGCAGGCCGCGCGCCAGCACTTCCACCGTGTACTCGCCGCCGCTGGGCAGCAGGTCCTTGCCGTGCAGGCGTGTCTGCACATCGGCGCGGCGCAGGTGCAGCGCGATCTCCTGCTCCAGGTACTCGGGCTGGCCTTCCTCGGCCAGCAGCACGGCGCGCTTGCCGGCGCAGAACCCCACCACCTGCTCGGGCACCACGGGGTAGGCCACGTTCATCACCAGCACCGGGATCTCGGCGTTGCCGCGGCCGTCGGCCAGGCCCAACTGCTGCATCGCGCGTTGC
>CAYSOD010000646.1:0-2344 GCA_964432385.1 uncultured Rubrivivax sp. | reverse complement strand
CGCCTGGACGAGGCGCGCGCCCACCTGGGCCTGGCCGTTCACGGCATCCTGGTCGGCGACCGCGAGACCATGGGCCTGCTGGAGGTGTGCGACGAGATCCACTGGGTGCGCGACTGGCGCCGTCACGCCGACCCGAACGACCCATCAGCCCGCACCGAAACTCGCTTGGCGACTCCCGTGCACAGCAAGAGCTTGACGGCCCTGTACTTCCCGAACGCGCTGTCGGCACGGGCGGCGCGGCATCGGGTGGGGTAAACAAGCGCGTGAGTGCGCGACCACGCGACTCGCGGCCCCCCCAAGCAAGAGCGGAGGGTGCCGGCGACGTCACTGACGGGATAAGGGAGCCTGATCGAAAGGGTTGAACAGGGCGACGGTCGATCCCTCGAAATCGCCCACATTGCGCGTCACCACCGTCAGGTCGTGGATCAACGCGGTCGCCGCGATCTGCTTGTCCAACTCGTGCGCGGGAGAAGGCACTCGCAGCCTGCCCCAGATCTGGGCTGCTTCGGCATCGAAAGGGAGCACCCGGTCGGCAAACTCCTGCAGCACCCGGCCAAGCCAATGCTCCAGCAATGCCGCCTGCGCGGCGTCACCCCGATACCGGATGAGTTCGACCCCCCGGCGAAGCTCGCCCACCGTCACCGCTGAAAGGTACAGCGCTGTGTCGTCGATGGCCGCACTCGCAAAAAACTGACGCACTCCTGGGTGCGCACGGGGGCCCTTGCGGGCTTCGCTGATGACCTTGGTGTCAATCAAATACACGCCGAGCCTCACCAGGCGACTGCACACGCTCGAAGTCGGCATCGCAGCCGACATCGGGCATGGCGGCCAGCACCTCGGCGAGTGAGCGCCGGCGCGGTCGCGTCAAGGCGGCGCGCAGGATGTCGCGGTGCTCAGCCTCGGCGCTGCGGCCGTGCGCCACAGCCTGCGCCTTCAGCGCGCGCACCAAGTCTTCTTCAATGCCACGAACCAGCAGGTCTGCCACGGTGTGCTCCTTGAGTGACGCACAGAAGCCAGGGGCGACAAGGGGAGCCCCTTGCGGAGCTCCCCTTGGACGATATCAATGATAGCAGTCCACATTCACATGCTGCACAGCTGGGTCAGACCTTCACCCATCGGGACCACTCGGACCAGCGAACCTCGAGCGGGTCCAGCGGCCCTTTCTGGGTCAGCCTTCTCTGTTGGGCAACTTGCTCAGGGCACTCAAGGTGTCGACGCACGCCCGTGCGACCTCTGTCCCCTTCTTGTTGAAGTGACTGGCAAAGAACTCCAGGTGCTCCTGGTGCTCGTGGAAGTCCCGAGGGGTCAGCACTGCCGAAAAGACGGGGGTGTCGTGATCCAGTTGGACCCGCATCAGTGCATCAATCACCGCGGAGGCCACGAACTCATGCCTGTAGATGCCGCCATTGACGACGAGACCGCAAGCGATGATCCCGTCATACGCCCCAGACGCAGCAAGGCGCTTGGCGTGCAGCGGGATCTCGAACGCGCCAGGAACCTCGTAAAGGTCCACCACACCAGGCGGGTCGCACGTTCGGCCGAGTTCGGAGCGAATCGCGGCGGTGGCGTTGGCGACGATGTCTCGATGCCATCGCGACGAGATGACGGCCACGCGAAACCCGGCCGCAGGGCTGGCGTACGCTTCTGGCTTGGGGGTAATGGCTTTGGATATCTGATTCATGGAAACCTCGAAAGAAGTGGGACCAGAATCAGGGCGCACGCAAACGCGGCACCAAGCCGCAATCGCGTTGGCGCCGAGACTACGCGATCTCTTTCATCCGGACTGTGACCGTCGGCTCTGGCATCGCACCAGATCTGCTGACCCTGGCACCAGCGTAGGCCGGTGCCAGGCGCTCGCGGGCTCCTGCAGCGAACTGCAGATACCGCCGGTGGGGAATTCCGCCCCGCCCTGAGAACGCTGTCAGCCCTTGCAGGCCGACGCGAGCATTTTGGCTGGCGGCTTCAGGAGGAGATGGCTGCGCCCTCCGAACGGCAGGGCAGGTGACGTTTACACCAACCCCTCGAACATCCACACCTCCACCGGCTCTCCGGCCGCTACCGAGCCCTGCTCGTGGCCCAGCACCAGCAGGGCGTTGGCCTCGGACAGGCTGCGCAGGATGCCGGCGCCTTGCGAGCCGGTAATGCGGGCGGTCCATTCGCCCGCCAGGGGGCCTTCGGTCTCGCGCTGGACGATGGCGCGCTGAAATTCTGTGCGGCCAGGGCGCTTGCGGATAGCCTCGGCACTCTTGACGCGCAGGGCCAGAGGCGGCTCGGCCGGGGCGCCGGCCAGCACCTGCAGCGCCTCGCGCACAAAGGCGTAGAAGGTGACAAGCGCAGCCACCGG
>CAYSOD010000645.1:0-2354 GCA_964432385.1 uncultured Rubrivivax sp. | reverse complement strand
ATTACCAGATGGGCGGCATTCCCACCAACATCCACGGCCAGGTGGTGGCGCCGAAGAACGGCAACCCCAACGACATCGTCAACGGCTTCTACGCGGTGGGCGAGTGCGCCTGCGTGAGCGTGCACGGCGCCAACCGCCTGGGCACGAACTCGCTGCTGGACCTGCTGGTCTTCGGCCGCGCCGCGGGCCTGCACATCGTGGACGCGGTGAAGAAGGCGCCCAAGGCCCACAAGGAGCTGCCTTCTGATGCCGCCGACCGTGCGCTGTCGCGCCTGGCACGCCTGAACAGCACCACTGACGGCGAGTACGCCCAGGACGTAGCCAACGACATCCGTCGGGCCATGCAAGAGCACGCCGGCGTGTTCCGCACCCAGGCCAGCATGGACGAGGGCGTGGCCAAGATGGCGGCGATTGCCGAGCGCGTCAAGCACATCGGCTTGAAGGACAAGAGCCAGGTCTTCAACACGGCCCGCATCGAGGCGCTGGAGGTAGAAAACCTGATCGAGTCCGCGCAGGCCACGATCGTCTCAGCGGCGGCTCGCAAGGAGAGCCGTGGCGCGCACACGGTCAACGACTACGCCGACACGCCAGAGTTCCCGAACGGCCGTAACGACGCCGTGTGGATGAAGCACACATTGTGGTTCTCCGAGGGCAACCGGCTGGACTACAAGCCTGTGAACCTCAAGCCGCTGACGGCCGAGAGCATCCCTCCGAAGGTCCGTTCCTTCTAAGCCTGGAATCACTCCCATGACCAAGAGAACCTTCCAGATCTACCGCTTCGACCCCGATACCGACGCCAAGCCGCGCATGCAGACCATCGAGGTGGAACTCGACGGCTCCGAGCGCATGCTGCTGGACGCGCTGATGAAGTTGAAGGCTGTGGACCCGACGCTGTCGTTCCGCCGCTCCTGCCGCGAGGGCGTGTGCGGCTCGGATGCCATGAACATCAACGGCAAGAACGGCCTGGCCTGCCTGACCAACATGCGCTCGCTGCCGGGCACGGTGGTGCTCAAGCCGTTGCCGGGGCTGCCCGTGATCCGCGACTTGATCGTGGACATGACGCAGTTCTTCAAGCAGTACCACTCGATCAAGCCCTACCTCGTCAACGAGACGCTGCCGCCCGAGAAGGAGCGTCTGCAGTCCCCCGAGGAGCGCGACGAGCTCAATGGCCTGTACGAATGCATCCTGTGTGCCAGCTGCTCCACCAGCTGCCCGAGCTTCTGGTGGAACCCCGACAAGTTTGTCGGCCCCGCCGGTTTGCTGCAGGCCTACCGCTTCATCGCCGACAGCCGCGACCAGGCCACGGGCGAGCGCCTGGACAACCTGGAAGACCCTTACCGTCTGTTCCGTTGCCACACGATCATGAACTGCGTGGACGTGTGCCCCAAGGGGCTGAACCCCACCAAGGCGATCGGCAAGATCAAGGAACTGATGGTGCGCCGGGCGGTCTGAGCCCCCGCCACCGGACCTCCACCCCCCAACCAGCGCTCGAGCACCCTGCCGCCCCGCCATGAGCGCTGCCACCGCCCCCGCCGCTACCCCTGCCGGGAGCAGCCCTGCTGGCGAGGCCTTGCTGGACGAGCGCGCGCTGAGCAAGCTGCGCTGGCGCTGCCGCCGCGGGCTGCTGGAGAACGACCTTTTCGTCGAGCGCTTCTTCCGCACCTGGGGTGATGCGCTCACCGTGAGGCAGGCCCAGGGGCTGACCGCCTTGATGGACCTGTCGGACAACGATCTGCTGGACCTGCTGCTCGGCCGGCGCGAGCCCGAGGGCGAATTGGATCTCCCCGAAGTGCGGCTGGTGCTGTCCCAGATGCGCGCACCGGTTGCCCCACCCCTGAACTGAAGTTGTACAAGCGAAGGAACTGCCACCATGACCCCCTCCGACGTCAAAGCCACCCTGTCGTTCTCCGATGGCAGCCCCAGCATGGAGCTGCCCTTGTACAAGGGCTCGGTGGGGCCAGATGTGATCGACATCCGAAAGCTCTACGGCCAGACCGGCAAGTTCACCTACGACCCAGGCTTCCTGTCCACGGCCTCGTGCAACTCCACGATCACCTACATCGATGGTGACAAGGGCGAGCTGCTCTACCGCGGCTACCCCATCGAGCAACTGGCGCAGAACTGCGATTTCCTCGAGGTTTGCCACCTGCTGATCTATGGCGATCTGCCCAACGAGCAGGAACGTGCGAAGTTCGTCAAGAACATCACGTACCACACGATGGTCAACGAGCAGATGCAGTTCTTCCTGCGGGGCTTCCGCCGTGACGCGCATCCAATGGCGGTGCTCACGGGGCTGGTGGGGGCGCTCTCGGCCTTCTATCACGACAGCACCGACGTGCACAACGCACAGCACC
>CAYSOD010000644.1:0-2357 GCA_964432385.1 uncultured Rubrivivax sp. | reverse complement strand
GGCGCAGACGGAGGCGGGCAGGGGCCAGGATTCTAGGCGGGGGCCCGGCTGCCTAGAATCTACGGCTCCGCTCCTTCTGACCGAACTCCCCCCGCATGCAACGCAAGATCGCCGTCGTTGGCCTCGGCTATGTGGGCCTGCCCGTGGCCGTTGCGTTTGCGCGGGCAGCGCAATCCCAGCCCGGCCAGCCTGAGGTGGTGGGCTTTGACATCGATGCTTCGCGCATCGCGGAACTGCGCCGAGGTGTGGACCGCACGGGCGAGATCGAGCCCGGTGGCCTGCCTGGGGCGGGCCTGCGCTTCACCGACCAGGCGGCGGACCTGCGTGGCTGTGACTTCTTCATCGTGGCCGTGCCCACGCCTGTGGACGCGGCGCACAAGCCAGACCTGGCGCCTTTGATTTCCGCCTCGCGCACCGTTGGGCCTGCACTGAAGCGTGGCGACATCGTCGTTTACGAGTCCACCGTCTACCCGGGGGCCACGGAAGAAGACTGCGTGCCGGTGCTGGAGGCCACCTCGGGCTTGCGCCACGGCGTGGACTTCTTCTGCGGTTACAGCCCCGAGCGCATCAACCCCGGTGACCGCGAGCACCGCTTCGAGGACATCCGCAAGATCGTTTCGGGCTGCGACGCTGCCACGCTGGACACCGTGGCGCGCGTGTACGAGTCGGTCGTGCGCGCGGGCGTGCATCGGGCCAGCTCCATCCGCGTGGCCGAAGCCGCCAAGGTCATCGAGAACACGCAGCGCGACCTCAACATCGCGCTGATGAACGAGCTGTCGGTGATCTTCGCCCGTTTGGGCATCGATACCGCCGAAGTGCTGGCCGCCGCCGGCTCGAAGTGGAACTTTCTGCCCTTCCGCCCTGGGCTGGTGGGCGGGCATTGCATTGGCGTGGACCCGTACTACCTCACCTACAAGGCCGAGCAGGTGGGCTACATCCCGCAGGTGATCCTCGCGGGGCGGCGCATCAACGACAACATGGGCCGCTACGTGGCGCGCAACACCATCAAGCTGATGCTGAAGAACGGCGTGGACGTGCCGCGTGCGCGCATCGGCGTGCTGGGCATCACTTTCAAGGAAAACGTGCCCGACACGCGCAACTCCAAGGTGGCCGACCTCGTGCACGAGCTGCGCGACCATGGTGCCGAGGTGGTGGTGGTGGACCCACATGCCGATGCGCGCGAACTGCAGCACGACCACGGGCTGACGCTGGGCGAGGTGTCGCCTGTTGCCCCGGTGGACGCGTTGGTGGTGGCTGTGGCGCACCGGGAGTTCCGTGCGCTCAGCGTGGCCGATCTGCGTGCCCTGGTGCGTGGCCCGCGCCCCGTGTTGGCCGATGTCAAGAGCTTGTACGACCCTGCCGCCTTGCAGTCCGCCGGGTTCACGGTGTTCAGGCTGTGATCGCACGGACCGCCGCAATCCCATCCCTTGAACCCATGACCGCTGCCTTCCCCATCACCGACCGTCCAGTGCGCTTTGCGCTCGTGGGCTGCGGCCGCATCTCCGCCAACCACTTCGCGGCCCTGGCCGAGCACGCGGGCCGGGCCGAACTGGTGGCGGTGTGCGACACCGATGCCGCCCGTCTGCAGGCGGCGGTGGAGCGCACCGGCGCCCGGGGCTTCGATTCGTTGGACGCCTTGCTGGCCGGCAGCGATGCCGACATCGTGGCCCTCACCACGCCCAGCGGCCTGCATCCGCAGCAGGCCATCGCCTGCGCGCGGGCCGGGCGCCATGTGCTGAGCGAAAAGCCCATGGCCACCAAATGGGACGAGGGCGTGGCCATGGTGCGGGCCTGCCGCGATGCAGGTGTGAAGCTGTTTGTCGTCAAGCAGAACCGGCTGAACGCCACGCTGCAGCGGCTCAAGCAGACCATCGACGCCAAGCGCTTCGGCCGCATCCACATGGTGACGGTCAACGTCTTCTGGACGCGGCCGCAGAGCTACTACGACGACGCCCCGTGGCGCGGCCGCTGGGATCTGGACGGCGGCGCCTTCATGAACCAGGCCAGCCACTACGTGGACATGGTGGACTGGCTGGTGGGCCCGGTGGACAACGTGCACGCCTACACGGCCACGCAGTTGCGCGACATCGAGGCCGAGGACAGCGGCGTCATGAGCTTGCGGCTGCGCGCGGGTGGTCTGGCCTCCATCAACGTCAGCATGCTCACTTATCCGCGCAATCTCGAAGGCAGCATCACCGTGCTGGGCGAGCGCGGCACGGTGCGCATCGGCGGCGTGGCCGTCAACCGCATCGAGCACTGGGAGTTCGACGAGCACCGGCCGGAGGACGACACGGCGAAGGATGCCAGCTACGCCCCCACCTCGGTCTACGGCTTCGGCCACCCGCTGTACTACGCCA
>CAYSOD010000643.1:0-2358 GCA_964432385.1 uncultured Rubrivivax sp. | reverse complement strand
CCGCGGTCCGCGGAGGTGGCGCCTTGAGGCTGGGCAGTGGGATCGGAGCACCGAGGCGATGCAGCGGCACGAAGTGATCATCATCGGCGCCGGCCAAGGCGGCCTGGCGGGAAGCCATGAACTGCGCCGCCATGGCGTCGAGCACGTGGTGCTGGAGCGCGGCCTTGTCGGCCAGGCGTGGCGCAGTGCTCGATGGGATTCCTTTTCCCTCGTGACGCCGAACTGGATGACGCAACTGCCCGGCAAGACCTACCAGGGCGACGATCCGGACGGCTTCATGCCGGGCCGTGACTACATCGCCTTTCTGGAAGCGTACGCCCGCAGCTTCGACGCCCCGGTGCGGTGCGGTGTGGACGTGCGGCGGGTGCAGCGCAGCCATGACGGTTTCGTGCTCGACACCAGCCAGGGCCCCATGGCCAGCCGGCATGTCATCGTGGCCACGGCCACTTACCAGCAGCCGGCGGTGCCGCCCGTGGCCCGGGCATTGCCGCCCGCTGTGCTGCAGATGCACGCAGCTGACTATCGCAATCCTGCGGCCCTGCCGCCGGGGGCGGTGCTGGTCGTCGGCTCAGGCCAGTCCGGTTGCCAGATCGCCGAGGAGTTGCAGCGCAGCGGTCGCCGGGTGCTGCTGTCCACTGGACGTGCGGGCCGTCTGCCGCGCCGCTACCGCGGCTGCGACGGCATCGTGTGGCAGCACCGGATGGGCCTGCTGGACCGCACCCCGGACATGCTCGAGTCGCCTGCGTTGAGGTTCCGCGGTGACCCCCACCTCACGGGCGAGGGTGGCGGGCGCACCCTCAACCTGCACCGCCTGGCGCAAGACGGCATGCTGCTGCTGGGCCATCTGCGCAGTGCGCAAGGCAACCGGCTGCAGTTCGGCGACGACCTGGCCGACAACCTGAAGTTCGCGGACGACTACTTCGCCGACTTCTGCGCCCGGGTCGATGCTTTCGTGGCCGCGCAAGGGCTTGAGGCGCCGGCGGCGAATCCTGCCAATACCGACTACGGCGGCCCGGTTCGCGCCGCGCCACCGGCTACGGTGCAGGAGCTCGATCTGGTGGAATCAGGGGTGGGCACCGTCGTGTGGGCCACCGGCTTTCGCTTTGATTTCAGCTGGATCGAGGTGTCGGGGGGCCTGGACGCGCAGGGCTATCCACTGCAGCACCGAGGGGTCGGCCATGTGCCGGGCCTGTACTACCTGGGCCTGAACTGGCTGAGCAAGCGCAAGTCGGGCATCATCTTCGGCGTTGCGGAAGATGCTCAATACCTGGGCGATCTGATCGCCGCACGTGTGCGCTCTCAGCAAGCCCTGCCGTCGGAGTTGGCATGAGCGCACAGAACCGATCCCGAGCAGTGCCTGCGGTCCGCGGGCTTGCGCCGGAACCCGCCTTGTCGGCGCGGTCGCGGCGCACCCGCAAGGCCCCGGCGTCTGCCGAGGCTGCCACATCCCGCCCTGCCGGGCCTGAGGCCGCCACGCAGCGGGCCTCGATCCGCCGGGGCAGCGCGGTGACCCATGTCTACGAGATGCTGCGCGCCCAGATCCTGAGCCTGCAGCTGGCCCCGGGCGAAGACATCGACGATGCCGTGCTGGTCGAGCGCCTGGGCCTGTCGCGCACACCCATCCGGGAAGCACTGGCCCGGCTGGCAGGCGACGGCCTGGTCGTGCAGTCTCCGAACCGAGGCGTCCAGGTCGCCCCTGTCAACCTGATGGACCTGCCGCGATTTGCTGAGGCGCTCTCGCTGTTGCAGCGCGCCGTCATGCGGGCTGCGGCCCAGCGGCGCACGGCCAAGGACCTGGCCCGTATCCAAGCGGCCTACGAGGCCTTCGGCGATGCGTCGCTCGACCGCGATCCCCTGGACCTGACGCTGCTCAACCGCGCTTTTCACGTGGCCATCGCCGAGGCCAGCCACAACCGCTACCTCTGCGATTTCTACGCCAAGCTGCTCGATGCCGGCGCCCGCATGCTGAGCGTGCCCTTCGGCTTCGACCGCGACCCCAGCGACAGCGCGCGCGCGCACACGGCCAAGGTCGAGGAGGAGCACCGCGAGATCCTGGAGGCGATCCGGCTGGGCGATGCCGACCGGGCCGAGGCCCTGGGTGCCGCCCATGCGGAACTTTTCCGTTCGCGCTTCGTCGCGTATTTCGAACAGAACGCGCTGGGGGGGATGACCATCGAAGCCCCGGTCCGTAGCGGCGCGCGCTAGTCACCCGGACACCAGCCTCATCCGCGCCTGCAGCCCGCTTTGCTCCCTGCGCTCCTGCCGCCTGTGCCGTACCTCCTTACCGATCCCCACCCCTCCCAGCCATGCACCATATGAGAGTCGCCTCCGATGTCGGCGGCACCTTCACCGACAGTG
>CAYSOD010000642.1:0-2358 GCA_964432385.1 uncultured Rubrivivax sp. | reverse complement strand
GGCCGCAGGCACCAAGAGCCAGCACATCCCCTACAAGGGCAGCAGCCAGGCGCACCTGGACGTCATCGGCGGCAGCGTGCAGATGATGTTCGACACCACCTCCTCGGCCATGGCGCAGATCAAGGCTGGCAAGTTCAAGCCCTTGGCGGTGACCACCCCGGCGCGATCGCCGCAGTTGCCGGATGTCCCCACGCTGGCCGAAGCGGGCGTGCGGGGTGCCGACATGAGCACTTGGTATGCGCTGTACGTCACCGCCGGCACCGCGCCCGACGTGGTGACCCGGCTGCAAGCCGAGTTGGCCCGCGTGATCAAGCTGCCCGACGTGGACACCCGCCTCAAGGGCCTGGGCGGCGAGCCGTCAACCATGACCCCTGGGCAGTTCGCCGAGCTCAACCGCCAGGAGTTCGAACGTTTCGGCAAGCTGATCCGCGACGCGAAGATCAAGCTGGATTGACCCGCGACCGAGCTAACACAGACGCACCACCAGCTCGCCGACCAAGGGGCTGTGAGGCATCAGGCGCTGGAAGAGGGGGCGGAACTTGACGGGGCCTGCGGGACCACGCAGACCCGGTTGCGGCCGCCGCGCTTGGCCTCGTACAGGCCGGCATCGGCGCGGCCGATGGCGGCATCGATGGGCTCGAAGCCGTCAAAGGGGCTGACGCCGACGCTCAGCGTCAGGCCGATCACCTGGCCGTCATCGAGCTCCACGCGCAGCCGCTCCACATCGCCGCGCAGCTCTTCGGCCAACTGCGCGGCCTCCTCCAGCCGGCATTCCTTGAGGGCGATCAGAAACTCCTCCCCGCCCCAGCGCGCAACGATGTCCGACCCACGCAGACGCTGCTGCATCAGGGTGGCCAGGCGCTGCAACACCCGGTCGCCGGCCAGATGCCCGTAGCGGTCGTTGATCGACTTGAAGTGGTCGATGTCGGCCAGCAGCAGCATCACGGGTTCGGACTTTCGCCGGGCTTCGGCGGCGATGCGCTCGATCAGCATGTCGAAGGCCTGCCGGTTGAACAGCCCGGTGAGCTTGTCGGTGGAGGCCATGTGCTCGATGCGGTTCTGGTAGCGCCGTACCGCGATATGGATCAAGCCCAGCACCACCACCGTGGACAGCAGGGCGATCGCCAGGTTCACATAGAGCGTGCGGCGGATGGTCCTCAGCGACTCCTCCTCCGAGTTCTCCACGAAGAGCAGCCACTTCAGCTCCGGCACGTAGCTCACATTGAGCAGACGGTGCGCACCGCCCGCGTCGTACTGGTAGGAGCCTGCCTTTTCTTTCAGGATGCGGTCGACCAGACCCCGCAGCCCTTCCATCGAGCGCAGGTCCGGGTTGATCTGCGAAGCGCGGTTGCCAAAAAGGACGATGCGACCGGTGGTGTCAACAAAGTAGATCGTGCGTCGGTAGCGCTGCTGATAGTCGGCCAGGAGCTTCTGCACGTTGTCCACCGACAGCCCGACGCCCGTGGCCCCGATGAAGCGGCCCCCGTAATCGACCACGCGGAAGTTGACGAACACCGTCAGGGCGTCGCGGTTGCGGGAATCGACGTCGACGTTGATCTCGTAGGGCTCGCGCATCTCGCGCACCCGGAAGTACCACTCGTCAGCAGCGTCTGCCGGCCGCACCGGCCGCTGGGCACCGTCGCCTGAGTAGTAGCGGCCTGTCTTGTCCGAGACGAAGAAGCTGACGAAGGTGCCAAAGCGGTCTCTCACCTCCCGCAGGTAGCGGGTCATGCTCTCGGGGTCGCGCTCACCGGCAAGCACCCAGTCGCGCAGGAAGGTGTCGTGCGCCATGGTGGAAGAGATCAGCACCGGGCGCACGAGGTCCTTCTGGATCTCGGAGTAGATGTTGCTGGAGGTCAGGGGCAGCTCGCGCGCGATGAGGGCCTCGCGGATGGCATCGCGCGAGACCTGGTAGCTGCCCAGCGAGACCGCGCAGAAGCCGGCCGACAGCAACAACCACAGCACCACCAGCAGGCGGCTGAGATCGAAGAGCCGGGAGGTGTTCATCGAGGCGCCCGGGGCTGTTGCTGCTTCTGCGCGGCCAGCACCTCGGCCCGCACACACTCGGTCAGCTCGGCCTTCAGCGCGGCGAACACGGGCGTGGTCTTCATCGAGTAGTGCCGGGGGTGCGGCAGGTCCACCGGACGATCCAGCTTGATGCGGCCGGGGCGAGCGCTCATCACCACCGTGCGGCTGGCCATGAACACGGCCTCGTCGATGTCGTGGGTGACGAAGAGCACGGTCTTGCGCTCGGCCTCCCAGATCTCCAGCAGCAGCTCCTGCATCAGCTCTCGCGTCTGGTGATCCAGCGCGCCAAAGGGCTCGTCCATCAGCAGGATGCGCGGGCCGTTAGCCAGC
>CAYSOD010000641.1:0-2359 GCA_964432385.1 uncultured Rubrivivax sp. | reverse complement strand
ACTTGGCCTCCTTCAAGTGCCCACGGAGCATCGACTTCGACGCTGCGCTGCCCAGACAGCCAACAGGGAAGCTCTACAAACAACTGGTACGAGCGCGGTATTGGAAATCTTGATGCGGCATACAAGCCACTGAACCTCTCCCTATCCGCGCACGTAACGATCCCATGAGTTGGTAGTTGCAGTAGACCTCGATTTCGATTTCACCTAGGCAATAGGTCGATGATCAGTTCTTGACCGCATTGCTGACACTCTTGGGCGTGCTGGCCGCTCAGCTAGATGACAGCTTCATTGCAGTGACCAGGCACTCGTGGGCCGGTGTCGACCTACTCCTTACGCTGCATTGCAGCCCCAGGCAGACCACTCGGCCCTGTACCCCGCCTACTTAGGGTCACCCGGCAGCTCTTGCCGCAACACCCTCGCGCTCAAACCGCTGCTCCTTCAAGACCACGCCCCACTGCGCTCCCTCGTACTCCTGGACGAGGCGAAAACCCTTGCGCTCGTAAAGATGTCGGGCCGCATCCAGGCCCTTAAAGGTCCACAGGACCGTGCGGGCGAACCGCTCACGGTCCACGAACTCGATAGCCCTGCGCAGCAAGGCGCTGCCCACGCCCTGCCCGCGGCAGCCGTCATCTAGGATGAACCAGCGCAGGTGGGCCTGGCCTTCGCCAAGATCCTCGCCGTCGATCGCGATGGAACCCACGATCTGCCCGCCTAGGCTAGGCGAGGTGGCCAGCCACAGGCGATTTCTTGGGTTCTGCAAGCGTGGCAAGAACTCCGTCAGCCCCTCGGCGACCTTGCGCTCAAACACTTCGCCCATGCTGTGCTCTCTGGAGTAGTAGCTGGCGTGCATAGTGACGATCTGGTCCAGCGCTGCGGGCGCTGCGCCCTCGATGATCTGAAATCGATCGGTGTCCATCGTCATCCGTGACAGATCCAGTTCCTCATGACGTCGACACCGGCGGTGCCAGGGCCACCCTGCCCTCACCAGCCATTGACCGGCCCATGAGGAATGACCACAACCTCACCATCGCCCAAGTGTCCAACCGGCAGTAGTTAAGCAACTGCTGACGCAACTCCTCCTTGCGCGGCAGCGGGGGTGTCGGGCTCAGTGGCTTCAAGGTATGTCAATGGCACCGAACTTTTCCCCAGTGGCTCAGTTTTCGGTCGGCGGCAACAGTGGAGGCGAGACCTCGGGTCCGGCCGCGCGAATCTGGAGCCAGTGCTGCAGCGCCGCGTCAGCGCTGTCTGACTTGTCAGGGCGGTGGCCCCCGACGTGGCTACGAAAGTCACCTCTTTCGAGGTCTCTTTGCCACCTTTGGAGCAACTTCGCGGGGAACAAGCGGGCCAGAGCGAAGACGTGCGCGCAGCCTTCGCTTTCGCACACCGAGCACCTGCCAATGAGGCTCCAGTAGCCAGTGTTTTTGAGCGTGAAGCCGACCAACACCTGTCGAGCAAAAGCGTTGGTGAACACCACCGGCCCTAAAGCTTCTCGCCACTTCCCAATCTCAACCTGGTCGGCCGACAGCGTCAGTTCCAGGCCAGCCTCGACCATCGCCCGCATGAAGTAGTGACGAGGCTCGAAGTCCTCGAGCGACGCCAGGACGATGCTTGTGAGCGAGGCGGACAAGCCAACTCCTGCCGCGAAGGGCTAAGCACGCAGCGGTATCGCGTCCGCACCGCCTCGGGGAGGCTCTTCGCTGACGATGGAAGGCTGGTGCCTTAGAGCAATGGCCTCGGAGGGCGAAGAGCCATGCGTGTCGTTGCTTTCTTCGAACCCCAGCCGCGCGGCCACGTGGAAGAGGGGGCGCCCGCGCACCTCTGCGCCGATGCGCGCTATGTATTCTCCGAGCACCCCCAGGCTGATGAGCTGCACACCCCCAAGCCCAAGCACGGACACCAGCAGGGATGCGTAGCCTGGCACGGCCACGCCCTGAACCAAGGTACGAATCACCGTCCACAACGCCAGGACAAGGGCACACAGCGCCACGACTGTGCCAATCCAAGTCCACACGCGCAGGGGCCATGACGACAGGGACGTGATGCCATCCCAGGCCAAGCTGAGCAGGCGCCAAACACCGAAGCGGCTGCGGCCAGCACTTCGAGGTGCGCGAGCGAAGTACACAGTTGCTCGGCGAAAACCGATCAGGGCGGTCAAGCCTTTGTGCAAGCGTGCGCGTTCAGGGTACTGCAGGACTGCCTCTACGGCGCGTCTCGAGAGCAGCTGGAAGTCGCCGCAATTGGCTGTCGGAGCCACATCCTGGGCGATCTTGCGAAGCACCCAGTAGTACGCTGCCGCGCTGGTGCGTTTTGCGAAGGTGTCGCACCGCCTGTCCACCCGCACGGCCTCGACCACATCCAC
>CAYSOD010000640.1:0-2359 GCA_964432385.1 uncultured Rubrivivax sp. | reverse complement strand
GGCGGGCGCGTGCTTGGGCGATCTGGCGATCTATCCGCTGGGCGCCACGACCGAGGCGGGCATCCGGCAGGTGGTGCAGAACGACGCCATGCCGGGAGTGTTCGACGAAGCGGAAGGGGACGACAAAGAGAATAAGATGGCCGCTGCGGCGCGGCGCAAGGCGGTGCTGGACCTGATGCGTCAGGCGTCGAGCGAGGGCCGTGGGCGCATTCTGAAAGGTTCAGCGAACCACCAGGCGCGGGCGTTCACCATGCGGTCGTCGTTCCTGATGTCGTCGATTGGCGTGGGCCTGAAGGAAGCGGCCGACCTAACGCGAACGGCGGTGCTGACGATCAAGCCGCTGGATTCGTTCACCTACGAGGAGCGCAAGAAGAAGGATCAGGAGTTCAAGGATTTCGTGTCACTGGCCGCGTCGATCCCGCGGGACATGCCGCAGAGGTTGCTGGCCCGGCAGTTGCACAATCTGTTCACGCTGCGGCACAACATCCTGGTGTTCAAGGAAACCATCGCCACAGTGCTGGCGAACCGCCGCATCGGCGACCAGCTTGGGACGCTGATGGCCGGGTGCTACAGCCTCTACAGCACCAAGCGTTTGGACATGAAGCAGTGCGAGAAATATCTGGGCACGCTGAACCTCGATGAGTTCCTGCAGGTGAAGGCGGAGCGCGAGGACAAGGTGCTGCTGGATCACATCGTGCAGACATCCCTGCGTGTCGAGACGGTGCATGGTGTGCAGGATCGGACCATCGGCGAACTGCTGGTGATCTGCTTCAACATGGACGAGGACGCGGACGTTCGGCTGAAGATTGCCGATGACACGCTGGCCCGCCACGGCCTGAAGATCGAGCACGAGCACGGCTTGCCCACCGGAGTGTGGATAGGCCAGAGCATCAGCAGCCTGAACAAGATCATGCAGACGTCGGTGTATTACGAGGGCTGGTCGAACGTCTTGCTTCGCCACCCGTATGCCAAGAAGAGCGTCAACGCGATCCGCTTTAAGGGATCGATGTCGCGTGGGATTTTCCTACCAAAGCAGGAGTGGCCGGTCGGACTATGGGACTGAGGAAGAAGATCACCGGGCATGAGCTCGCCCGCAAGATGGTGCGGGACTGGAATGATGACACGCTGCTCAATCGTGAGCCGCATGAGTTGGCCTATGCCTTTGGGATTAGCCGCACCGAGGCTGAACAAATTATCAAAGCAGAGCGTTACCGCCGTGATTTATAAGTTGAACACGCGGCGCTAAACCCCTTAAGATGTGAAAACCGGAGGACAGAATGACGTTTAAAATTGAAGATGGTTACGCGATTCCGGCGGCTCGACAGCCGCGCACGCGACGGGCGAAATATCCCTGGGCCGAACTGGAAGTGGGCCAGAGCTTCTTCGTCGAGGGCGGCTTGCTGCGCTCGATGAGCAGCACTGCGTCGCACGCCGGCCGCAGGTCGGGCAGGAAGTTCATCGTCCGAACCGCGGACGGTGGCGTTCGTGTGTGGCGTTACGAGTAAACCAAGCGAAGGAGAGAAGACCATGAAGAAGCTGATTATCGCCGCTGCTGTTGCGGTTGGCTTTGCCGCTCCGGCCTATGCCCTGCCGAGCTATCTGGTGGGCGAATGGATCGCCAACGGGGATCAGTTCTGCAAGTATGACAACGGCACTATTCTGAATGTGGGCTTTCGCATTTGCCCGCTGAAGATCGGCAACTGATGTAAGATCCGCGCAAGGGGAGCGACTGTGACGAAGCGAAGTGTGTTTGTGGTTGTGGTCGCTACCTTTGCGACGGCCCTTTATCTGACGCTCAAGAGCCGAGCAAAGACGAAGGCGTCGTTCGATCTTTCCCCCACCGACAGTGAGCCGTGGTGGTGAGCAGCCGGGACATCCCGCTGCATCAATATGTCTGGGTATCCAGCGCCCTCATTCGGCATGGCGGCGCAGGCTGGGAGCCGGCCGTCTGGTTTGCGATTCGCAGTGAACCGGGCCGAGCCTGGGGCTGCCACGTCATGCTGGAATGCGGCGCGGTTTATCGGAACGTGCCGCCCCATGCGATAGCGTTCAGCCCCAAGCCGGCCGATGAAGACTGGTCGCTGCGGCAGGCACAGGTGTGGGATTGCTACGGCCACGAGTTTGACGTGGTGCGCTATACGTATCTTTCCGATCTTACGGCGCGCTACGACCGCACCAGCAACAGGTCGCGGTATCTCTTCACTGCCTGCCCACGGGATGACGGATTCAGCGAGCATCCCGAGCAGAGCAAGGAATTCATGTTCATGCGGACCGACGGGGATAGGCTCCTCATTCGGCCCACAAATATGCTACTCTTCACCGAGCGCAGTTTCACCGAGGACACCGGCTGGCCGGCCAA
>CAYSOD010000639.1:0-2359 GCA_964432385.1 uncultured Rubrivivax sp. | reverse complement strand
CGCGCTGCTCGCGCACTCGAAGTTCGTCAGCGCTGACTTCAACACCGGCTTCATCGCGGAGCACTACGCAAGCGGCTTCCGTGCCGAGGACGTGCCGCACGACGACCCGGACTTCCTGGTCGCCCTGGCCGCGGCCGCCTACCGCCGCTACCGCGAGCGTGCCGCGGGCATCACCGGCCAGCTCGACGGCCACGGCGTGCGCATCGGCGAGGACTTCGTGGTGGTGGTCAAGGGCGAGGCGGGGGCGCACCGCCTTGTGCCTGTGCGACTGGAGGCCCACGGGGCGCTCACCGTGCAAGTGGGCGGCGCAGGGGGCAAGACCTACGCCGTGGCCAAGGACTGGACCTTCGGCGGCATCCGCGCCAGTGGCTCCTGCAACGGGCGGCCCTTCACGGCGCAGATCGAGCGCGAGGGGCTGTGGACGCGCGTGTCGCACAACGGCCGCCGCATCCAGGCCATGGTGCTGAGCGCACGCGCCGCCGAGTTGCAGCGCCTCATGCCCTTCAAGGCCCCGGCCGACATGAGCAAGTTCCTGCTCTCGCCCATGCCGGGGCTGCTGGTGGACATCGCCGTCAAGCCTGGGCAGGCGGTGCTGGCCGGCGAGCGCCTGGCCGTCATCGAAGCCATGAAGATGGAAAACATCCTCACCGCCACGCAAGACGGCACCGTGTCTGAGCTGATGGCCGCCAAGGGCGAAAGCCTGGCCGTGGACCAGCCCATCCTGAAATTCGCCTGAGCTGTTGCTCCATCCGTTCGCGCTCAGCCGTCGAAGCCCATCAACGCCCACCCGCCATGACCACCCCAAAACCTTTTCGCATCCTCGGTATCCAGCAGATCGCCATCGGCGGCCCTGACAAGCAGCGCCTGAAGTCGCTGTGGGTGGACATGCTGGGCCTGACCGTCAAGAGCACCTTCGTCAGTGAACGCGAGAACGTGGACGAGGACATCTGCGCCCTCGGCCAGGGCCCCACCGCCGTGGAGGTGGACCTGATGCAACCGCTGGACCCCAACAAGAAGCCCGCCGTGCACGCCACCCCGCTCAATCACGTGGGCCTGTGGGTGGACGACCTGCCCAAGGCGGTGGAGTGGATGACAGCCAACGGCGTGCGCTTCGCCCCCGGCGGCATCCGCAAAGGCGCCGCTGGGTACGACATCTGCTTCATACACCCCAAGGGTAACGACGAGTTCCCGGTGGGCGGTGAGGGCGTTCTCATCGAACTGGTGCAGGCCCCCGCGGAGGTGGTGGTGGCGTTGGGGTGAGGGGCGGTCTCAAGCGCTCCTGACGGACTTAGACTGTCCTGTTACCCGATGGAGGTACTCGCAGCGGTATCATTTGCGGTGCTTAAAGGAGGCGTCGCAGTATGTTGACCAGTACCAAGCGCAAGACATCCGTGACCCTTGATGCTGCGGCACTGGACAGCGCCAAGGAGCTTGAGATCAACGTGTCAGCGGTGGCTGAAGCGGCCCTGTTGAAGGCCATCCACGAAGTCCGGCAAAGGCAATGGCTAGCCGACAACGCAGATGCGTTCGCGGCTCAGGCTGATTGGCACGCGCGCCACGGCCACCCGTTGGCCGAGATCATCGCTGCGCCCGGAGCACCCTCGTGGCGCGACTGACTCGCTTTGACGTGGCGGAGTACCGGGGTGTGGCCATGGTGGTCATCGAGAGCAACCTGCTGCCGCCCGATCCTGCGGTGGTGGTCATCCCGCTACTTTCGGACTACCCGACGGTCAAGCACCTCAATCCTGTCATCACGGTGGAAGACAAGCGCCTGGTGCTGGCCACACGCTTGATCGCTGCAGTGCACAGATCGAGTCTGAGCCGCATCGCCAACGTGGCAGATCAAGGCGACTGCATCATCAGAGCCGTGGATGTTCTGATGGCAGGGGTGTAGCAGTAGGTTTCGACGTCGTCGTGCTGCTCGACGGGAGCTGACGCAGACGAAGCCGAATCCGCGACAATCTCGGGCTTCGCTTCAGGCCCGCCACCATGTCAGGACGCACCCTCTACGACAAGCTGTGGGACGAACATGTCGTCCACACCGAAGAAGACGGCACCTCGGTGCTGTACATCGACCGCCACCTCGTGCATGAGGTGACCAGCCCCCAGGCCTTCGAAGGGCTGCGCATTGCCGGGCGCAAGGTCTGGCGCGTGAGTTCGGTGGTGGCCACGGCCGACCACAACACGCCCACCACTGGCTGGGAGCAGGGCTACGACGGCATTCGCGACCCTATCTCCAAGCAGCAGGTCCAGACGCTGGACACCAACATCCGTGCCTTCGGTGCGGCGGCCTACTTCCCGTTCCTGGACAAGCGCCAGGGCATCGTGCACGTCATCGGGCCGGAGCAGGGCGCCACGC
>CAYSOD010000638.1:0-2363 GCA_964432385.1 uncultured Rubrivivax sp. | reverse complement strand
CCTACACCGACCCCGAGGTGGCCTGGGTGGGCCTGACCGAGGACCAGGCCAAGGCCCAGGGCATCAAGGTCAAGAAGGGTCTGTTCCCGTGGTCGGCCTCGGGCCGCGCCATTGCCAACGGCCGTGACGAGGGCTTCACCAAGCTGCTCTTCGATGACTCGCCCGAGGCAGGATCAGAAGGCGGCCATGCTGGCCGGGGCCACGGCAAGATCCTGGGTGGCGGCATCGTGGGTACGCACGCGGGCGACATGATTGGCGAGATTGCCCTGGCCATCGAGATGGGGGCGGATGCCGTGGACATCGGCAAGACCATCCACCCGCACCCCACGCTGGGCGAGAGCATCGGTATGGCGGCGGAAGTGGCGCACGGTTCTTGCACCGACGTGCCGCCGGCCAAGCGCTGAAACGCCGGCTGAACTGGGCTTTAGCCGCTTTCACGCGGCGTGGCAGAAAAACCAACGGGCCCCTCGGGGCCCGTTTTATGGGGTGTCCTGACACTCGGTCAGGAACAGCTCAGTAACTTGCTCAAGCCTTCTTGACCCAGGCCGAGCACCATCCCGTACCAGACACCTTCTTGCCGGCGAACAGCGGGCAGCCGCCCCAAGGATCTGTGGCCTTACCCTGGAACAACTGGCAGTTGTGGCAGTTCTGGGCTGCGTTGGTGGACTTCTCAACGTACTTCAGACCGGTGGCCTGCGGGCTCTTCGGGTCCAGCGCGTCCGCCGGCTTGGCCTGTGCCAGGACTTCGCGGCCGGCCAGGAGGGCGGCGCCAGCGACGGGGACGATCTGGATGAACTTGCGGCGGGTTTGCATCGAGTTTTTCCTTGGGAATCAAGCGTTGGTGACCGTTACGGCCGCAATGCCCCCACCACTCGCTTGGGACACCGCTACCGAACAGGCGCGCAGGGTATTCAGGAGCGCGCCGACTTGCAAGCGATGCTCGTAAACCCGAGTGTGAGCCCGTGAATGCGAATCGCTGTCAATTGGCTGGCCCGGTCCATCAGACTGCGTGTTCGCTCAACGCCCGAGCGGCGACTCACGTTGACCATGCGGTGTGTCTGCGCGCTCCACTGCTCTGCGTTGCCGCGGCCTTGGCCGTGACGGCCAAGGTGCCGTGCCGGCTGCCGACCTGGGTGCTGGCGCTGGTGCAGATCGAGCCCGTGGCACGGGCCGTCTCCCGCCCGGGCCCCCATCGGCTGCGCTGCTGTCAGGCCCTGCCTTCGACCTGGCTCTGCGGCGCGTTTTGACCCAGCCCGTGGGGCCCGCAATTCCCCGCAGCGTCGGCGCCCAAGGCGCCGGGCCGCAGAACAAAGGCGTCTTCGACGTGGCGGTGATCACCTGCTGCTGGAGGGGGCGCGCCCCGGCACCCGGGGCTGCTTCAGCCAGCCCGCCGGAATGGGTGACCGCCTGTCTAAGAGCCTGCCTGCAGGGTTGGGCGCAGCGGGTGCCCGGCAGTTTCTGCGGGCAGACGGCGCAAGGGGTGGGGCTGCTGCTGGTGCCGGCCTACGCGCTGGCCCGCGAGACTGCGCAGGCCCTGGGGGCTTTGCTGGACTCGACGGCACGGGCCGCCGGGGCGTTTGACGGGGGCTGGGAGGTAGGCGTCATCGGGCCGCTGTCGCACGGCTCGGCCGACCAGGTCAGCCGGCAACTGGCACAGGCCGGCTGGCCCCTCAGCTGATGTCCACGCAATGGATACCGAAGGCGCCCGCCTTGCGGTCGGCGAAGTAGCGCTCCAGCGTCAGGCGCACCGTGCGAAAGGCCAGGTCGTCCCAGGGCACTTCGTCCTCGCGGAACAGCCGGGCCTCGATGGTCTCCGGGCCGGGGGCGAACCGCGTGTCTTCCAGCCGGGCGCGGTAGAAGAAGTGAACCTGCCCCACGCGCACGACGTTCAGCACCGTGAACAGCCCTTCGACGACGATCCGCGCGCCGGCCTCCTCGTCGGTCTCCCGTACCGCGCCCGCTTCCGTGCTCTCGCCCAGTTCCATGAAGCCCGCCGGCAGCGTCCAGAAGCCGTGCCGGGGCTCGATGTTGCGGCGGCACAGCAGCACGCTGTCCTCCCACACCGGCACGGTGCCCACCACGTTCAGCGGGTTCTCGTAGTCGATGTGCTGGCAGGCGCCGCAGACGGCGCGCTCCCGGCTGTCATCGGCCGGCACCCGGTAGGTCACGGCGCTGCCGCAAGCTCGGCAGTGACGGATGCGGGGGCGGTGCAGCATGCAACGAGTGTAGCGAGGGCCCGGCCGAGGGCATGCATGGCATCATCGCCGCGACGCTGCTCTGCCCACAGGATCACTCACCATGGAACTGTTCAACTATTTCCGTTCTTCCGCTTCCTACCGCGTGCGCATCGCGCTGGCGCTCAA
>CAYSOD010000637.1:0-2370 GCA_964432385.1 uncultured Rubrivivax sp. | reverse complement strand
CTTCCTGCCGGGGCAGTGGCTGCTGCGCAGCGAGACGCTGTCGGCCATGTTCCGCTTTGGCCCTGGGGATGCCGCGCGTTTCCTGGCGCTGCTGCTGCCCCTGGCGGGTGCGCTGTCGGCCGTGCTGATGGCCATCGCCATCCGCTGCAAGAGTTTCAAGGAGGCGCAGGCCAACGCCACGGTGGTGCTGCTGGGCGTGTCGATGCTGCCGCTGGTCACCGTGTTCAATCCAGGCGGGGAGGCTGCCTGGCACCTGTGGGTCCCAGCGCTGGGCCAGATCACGCTGATGGGGCGCGTGCTCAAGGGCGAGCCGCTGGCCGCACTCGACATTGGGATTCCGCTGCTGGTCAGCGTGGCGGTGGCGGCCGTCGGTGTGTGGTTCGTGGCTCGGTCGTTGCGCGCGGCGGCCATCAAGTGAGCGTGCGCTTACTGTTGGCGAATTCTCTGCTGAGAAAAGAGGTCATGTACTGAAGAAAGGCTCTGCGCACCAGCGCCAAACCTCAGGGTTTGGTCAGGCGCTCCAGCCGCATCAGCCCTGCCATCGCCATGGTGGCATCGGTGCCACACATCTCCGGCGTCGGTCGCAGCGATGCGCAGACGGCCGGGCGTTCGGGCTGGCCGAACAGGCGGCAACGCAGTTGCTCGTCGAGCTGCACGCACGGCACCCCCGCCGGCTTGCCCGCAGGCATGCCGGGTATCGGTGAGCTGATCGACGGTGCAATGCAGCAGGCGGCGCAGTAGGGGCGGCAGTGCATCAGCCTGATTGTGGGGCTGGCTCTTGGCGTACTGCGGAATCTGGATACGGGCGGCCAACGGAGACGGCGCCACCTAAAATCATCGGCTGGTCGCAACACAGGAACCCATAGTGCAATTCCCCAAGCGCTTTGACGTCATCGTCGTCGGCGGCGGCCACGCCGGGACGGAGGCTGCGCTGGCCGCCGCGCGCATGGGGTGTGCCACGCTGCTGCTGACGCACAACATTGAGACGCTGGGCCAGATGAGCTGTAACCCGTCTATCGGCGGGATCGGCAAGGGGCACCTGGTCAAGGAGGTGGATGCGCTGGGCGGTGCGATGGCTGCAGCCACTGACGAGGCCGGCATTCAGTTCCGCATCCTCAACGGGTCCAAAGGCCCGGCCGTCCGCGCCACGCGCGCGCAAGCCGACCGCGTGCTCTACAAGGCTGCCATCCGCCGCCGCCTGGAGAACCAGCCCAACTTGTGGCTGTTCCAGGCAGCGGTAGACGACCTGACGGTGGAAGGCGGCAATGTGACGGGGGCCGTCACCCAGTCGGGTGTGCGCTTTGCAGCGCCGGCGGTGGTGCTGACGGCGGGTACCTTCCTGGACGGGCGGGTGCACATCGGCTTGCAGAACCACAGCGCCGGCCGGGCAGGAGATCCGCCCGCCGTCACGCTGTCGGCAAGGCTGAAGGAGTTGAAGCTGCCACAGGGCCGCTTGAAGACCGGTACCCCGCCGCGCATCGACGGCCGCACCATCGACTTCTCGCGCTTGCAGGAGCAACCGGGCGACGGCATGCCGGGGCCGGACGGCGCCCCGCCTGCCACACCGCTGCCGGTGTTCAGCTTCCTGGGAAACGTGGCGCAGCACCCGCGCCAGGTGCCGTGCTGGATCACCCACACCAACGAGCGCACCCACGCCATCATCCGCAGCGGGTTCGACCGCAGCCCCATGTTCACGGGTGTGATCGAAGGGGTGGGGCCGCGCTACTGCCCGAGCATCGAAGACAAGGTGAACCGCTTTGCCGACAAGGGCAGCCACCAGATCTTCCTCGAGCCCGAGGGGCTGACCACCCACGAGTTCTACCCGAACGGCATCTCCACTTCGCTGCCGTTTGACGTGCAGATCGAGGCGGTGCACTCCATCGCCGGGCTGGAAGACGCCCACATCCTGCGGCCAGGTTACGCCATCGAGTACGACTACTTCGATCCGCGTGAGCTGCGTTCGAGTTTTGAGACGCGCGCCATCGGCGGGCTGTTCTTCGCCGGCCAGATCAATGGCACCACGGGCTATGAGGAGGCCGCGGCGCAGGGCCTCTTCGCGGGCCTGAATGCCGCGCTGCAGGTGCGCGGCCGTGAGCCGTGGTTGCCGCGGCGCGATGAGGCCTACCTGGGCGTGCTGGTGGACGACTTGATCACACGCGGCGTGACCGAGCCGTACCGCATGTTCACCAGCCGCGCCGAGTACCGGCTGCAGCTGCGCGAGGACAACGCTGACATGCGCCTCACCGAGGCTGGTCGCGACCTGGGGCTGGTGGACGACCAGCGCTGGGATGCCTTCAACCGCAAGCGTGACGCTGTTTCACGTGAAACACAACGCCTGAAGTCAGTCTGGGTGCATCCGGCGGTGTTGCC
>CAYSOD010000636.1:0-2373 GCA_964432385.1 uncultured Rubrivivax sp. | reverse complement strand
TGCACGTAGTAGGAGTCGCGGGTGAGCTCGCGGTCGGTGTCGAGGAGGGCCATGATTCAGGACGGGCGCGGGCTGCTCATCCCTCCTTGCACGAGCCCGGGCCCCGGCCCAGCGGGCAGCCTCGGCGCAGCCTGCAGTAGTTGACGAGTGTAGGGGTGGCGGGGTGCATCAAAGACCTGATCGCGTGTGCCCTCCTCAACCACTCGTCCATGCTGCATGACGATCACGCGGTCGGCCACCTGTTCGACAGCGGCAAGATCGTGCGAGATGAACAAACAGGCAAACCCGTGCTGTTGCTGCAGGTCTCGAAACAAGGCCAGCACCTGCGCCTGGATGGTCATGTCCAAGGCGGACACTGGCTCATCGGCCACCACGAAGGCAGGTCGTCGCACGATCGCTCGAGCGATGGCCACGCGCTGGCGCTGACCACCGGAGAGCTCATGCGCAAAGCGGTGCCCCAGTGCGTCGAGCCCCACCTCCTGCAGCACCTGGTCCACGCGGGCCGATGCGGCACCACGTGCCAAGTCGGGCATCAGACGCAAGGGCTCTGCCACGATGTCGCGCACCCGGTGCTTGGGGTTCAGGGATGAATAAGGGTCCTGGAAGACGAGCTGACAAGCCATCCTGAAGCGCTTGAGCGCTGCGCGATCTTCGGCGCTGACCACCTTGCCTCTGAAGCTCACCTCGCCCCGTGCTCGCGGCGTCAGTTGCAGGATGGCCCGGCCCAGTGAGGTCTTTCCCGAGCCGCTGCCCCCGACCACGGCCACTGTCTGGCCTTCGTCGATGCGAAGGCTCACCCCCTGCACAGCCTCATGAGGCGGGCGACGTCCGATCAAGCCGATGCGCGCACCGGGATAGCTCACGTGAAGATCCTGCACCTGGATGAGGGGTGCGACGGAGCTCAGCCTGTTGGGCGCAGTCGCTCCACGCCGCGGCATGGCCTCGATCAGTGTGCGGGTGTAGTCGTGCGACGGTTCGTGCAGCAGTCGCTTCACATCGCCGACCTCCACCGCGCGGCCCTGCCGCATCACCACGGCACGCTGCGCGTAGCGGCTGACCAGTCCCAGGTTGTGGGTGATCAGCAGGATGGAGGTGCCGTGCTCGCGGGCGAGCTCCTGCATCAGGTCGAGGACCTCCTGCTGGGTCAGCGTGTCCAGGGCGGTCGTGGGTTCGTCAGCGATCAGCACCCTGGGATTGAGCAGCATGACACTGGCCAGCATGATGCGCTGTCTCATCCCGCCGCTGAACTCGTGCGGGTAGGCTTTCAGACAGCGCATCGGGTTGTCGATGCCGATGCGCTCCAGCATCGCCAGGCACCGGGCTTGTATCTCCTGCTGGGTCAATCGGGTGTGCAGCCGCAGCCCCTCGGCCAGCTGCGCTCCGATACGGTGCGCTGGATTCAGGGACACCAACGGTTCCTGGAACACCATGCCCATGGCGGGGCCGCGCAGCGCGCGCAGGCGCCGTGCCGGGGCACTCAGAAGGTCCTCACCGTCCAGCAGGATGCGGCCTCCGATGACCCGCAAGCCTGCCGGCAGCAATCCCAGGATGGCTCGCGCCGCCAACGTCTTGCCGCTGCCGGACTCGCCGATCACGCCCAGGCATTCGCCAGCGGCGATGTCGAAGCTCAACTCCTGCACGAGGGGCTGGCCGCCCGCCGACACGCTCAAGCCCTGGACGCTCAGGAACGCGGGTCGGTCTTCAGGACGCTTTGGCGCCGGCGTCATCAGGAGCGCTCCATCCGGGGATCCAATCGGTCGCGCAGTGCATCGCCCAGCAGGTTGATGCCGAGCAGGCTCAGGGCGATGCACAGACCGGGCGCCAGCCCGAGCCACACAGCCGTCTGCATGTGCGGCCGGCTGCCCGCCAGCATGTTGCCCCAGGTCGGTGCTGGCGGCGGGATGCCCAGGCCCAGGAAGCTCAGCGCGCTCTCCGACAGCAGCACCCAGCCGAACATGCTGGTGGCCAGCACCGCCACGGGGGCCACGCAATTGGGCAACACATGGCGCAGCATGGTGACCGCGTCACTGTTGCCGATCATCCGGGAGGCTTCCACGTACTCGGTCTCGCGCAGGCTCAGCACCACCCCGCGCACCACGCGGGCCATGCTCGGGGCGTAAGCCAGCCCCAGGGCCAGCACGATGCCCCAGCGGTTGGCGCCCACGACGACCATCAGGGCCAGGGCCAAGAGGATGCCGGGAAAGGCCAGCAGGGCATCGTTCAGGGCCATCAGCAGACGGTCGGTCCAGCCGCGAAGGAAACCCGACAGCACGCCCACCAGCACGCCGAGCACCGTGGCCAGGGCCACGGTGCTCACGGCGACGATGGAGCTGCTGCTGGCGCCGGCCATCAGGCGGCTGACCACATCGCGGC
>CAYSOD010000635.1:0-2375 GCA_964432385.1 uncultured Rubrivivax sp. | reverse complement strand
GCCGCCCAGTTGCCCAGCACCTGCACCGCCCCGCCCAGCAGCACGTACAGCGGCAGCAGGGCCAGGGCCGCCACTCGCGCCAGCGGGTACAGAGCCCAGGTCGCGGCTACGGCCAGCGCACACAAGGTAGACAGGACCACGGCAATGCCCAGACTGCCCCAGGCCACGGCCGAGGCCGCGCGCAGGCTGGATGGCAGCGCAATGGCCACCTCGAAGCGGGCGCACACCACGGGCAGCAGGAACCCGCCCCAGGCGAGGAAGATGACAAACCCGCCGTAGAGCTCGGGCGGGTACAGCCGCGTGATGAAGGGCAGCGCCGCCAGCGCGATGGCCTGGGCCACAGCCGTGCCGCCGGCCACGGTGAAGACACTGGAGAGGAAGGAGGGGCGCGACATGGCGCGTCGCCTAAGGCCGCCGTACCGGGCCGGCGCTCAGCCCGTGAGCGCCCGGCGCAAGGCCGCCACCACCCGGTCCTGGTCGGCTTCGGTAAGGTCAGCACTCATGGGCAGGCTCAATACACGGCCGGCCACGTCCACGCTCACGGGGCAGCAGTCCGGGCAGCAATGGGCAGCGTAGGCCACCTGGTGGTGCAGAGTCTTGGGGTAATGCACGGCAGTGGGGATGCCTGCATCCTTCAACGCGGCCTGCACGCGGGCCCGGTCGTCGACGAACACGGTGTACTGGCCCCAGACGCAGTCCCGGTCGGGTTTGACGGTGAGCGTGCGCATGCCGGGCAGGCCTTGCAGCGCCTCGGTGTAGCGCGCGCCCAAGGCTGCACGTCGCTGCAGCTCCCACTCAAAGCGGCCGAGCTTGGCCAGCAAGATGGCGCACTGCAGCGTGTCCATGCGCCCGCCCACGCCGATGCGCGTGTGGGTGTAGCGCGCGCTCTGGCCGTGCACGCGGATCTCGCGCGCCGCCTGCGCCAGGGCGTCGTCGTCGGTGAACAAGGCACCGCCGTCGCCGTAGCAGCCCAGCGGCTTGCTCGGGAAGAAGCTGGTGCAGCCGATGGTCGACAGGGCCCCGCTGCGCCGTCCCTGGTAGCTGGCCCCGAAGCTCTGGGCTGCGTCCTCGATCACCGCCAGCCCGTGACGCGTGGCGATGGCGTTGAGCTCCGCCATGTCGGCCACCTGGCCGTACAAGCTGACGGGCATGATCGCCCGGGTGCGCGAGGTGATGCGCGCTTCCACCAGCGAGGCGTCCAGGTTGCAGGTGCCGGGCTCCACGTCCACGAACACGGGCTTGCCGCCCAGCAGCACGATCACCTCGCCTGTGGCGGCGAAGGTGAAGGGGCTGGTGATCACCTCATCACCGGGCTTGAAATCCAGCGCCATCAACGCGATCAGCAGCGCCTCGGTGCCGCTGGCCACAGTGACGCAGTGCCGAGCCCCGGTGAACGCCGCCAGCGCCGTCTCCAGCTCCGCCACCTCCGGGCCCATGATGTACTGGCCATGGTCCAACACGCGCTGGATGCGGGCATCGATGTCGCCCTTGAGCGCGGCGTACTGGGTCTTCAGGTCGGTGAACTGCATGAGAGGCTGCGGGGTGTCGTGGTGCGGGTCAGGGTGGAGTTGAGGGTGCGTTCAGTCGGCGCGGTTGGAGGCCGATCAGACTGCGGCGTCCAGCGCCGTGAGCCCATCTCCAACCAGGCGATAACGCGCTCCCGTGGCCGGGCAGGCAGCCTCCAGCACCTGGCCGGCCGGCGTGCTCGCCGGCAGCGGCAGACGCTCGCCATGCGCGCTCATCCAGCCCACGCGCCGTGCGGGCACGCCCACCACCAGCGCGTAGGCCGGCACGTCGCGTGACACCACGGCGCCCGCACCGACAAAGGCAAATGCGCCCACGGTCGTGCCGCAGACCACGGTGCAGTTGGCTCCGAGGGTGGCGCCGCGCTTGACCAGCGTGGGCCGGTACTCGTTCTTGCGCACCACGGCCGCGCGGGGGTTGTGCACGTTGGTGAACACCATGCTCGGCCCGCAGAACACGTCGTCTTCCAGCGTCACCGCGTCGTAGACCGAGACCTGGTTCTGGATCTTGACGTTGCGGCCGATGACCACGTCATTGCCGACAAACACGCCCTGCCCCAGCGAGCAGCCTTCGCCAATGCGTGCGCCGGCACACACGTGGGCAAAGTGCCACACCCGGGTGCCGGCCCCGATCTGCGCGCCCTCATCGACGATGGCGCTGGGATGGGCCCAAAAGGCCTGGTCTGAAGTCATGTCTTACGCCAAAGCATCAGTGTGATCGTTCATCACAGCACCTGCACCTTGGGCAGGCCGCGCATCTTGCGGTCGAACGTGAACAGGGCGTCCAGCCCACCCAGCTGTGCTCGTGCGGCCAGCAGGCAGTCGGCAAAGTCGGCCTTGCTGCTGGCGTAC
>CAYSOD010000634.1:0-2379 GCA_964432385.1 uncultured Rubrivivax sp. | reverse complement strand
ACTCATGGCCGCCAGGGCCAGGCGCAGGTCGGCCACATGACGGGCCAGCGGGCCCTGCACGGACATCATGGCCATCGACACCGGACGCTCCTCCTTGGCGCTGGGCAGAAAAGCCGGCACCCGGCCGAACGACGGCCGCAGGCCATACACCCCGGTGCAATACGCGGGGTAGCGGACCGATCCGGCCAGGTCGTTGCCGTGCGCGATGGCCCCCATGCCAGCGGCCACGGCAGACGATGCACCACCGCTGGAGCCGCCTGGCGTGTGCGCACGTGACCACGGGTTGTAGGTGCGGCCATGGAGGTCGTTGTCGGTGAACCACCGCACCGAGAACGCCGGCGTGTTGGTGCGGCCGATGATCACCGCGCCGGCCCGGCGCAGGTTGGCCACCACCGGGCTGTCTTCCGATGCGATGTTGTCCTTGAAGGCGACCACGCCGTTGGTGGTGGCGCGGCCGCGCAGGTCGACGTTGACCTTCACCGTCACCGGCACGCCGTGCAGCGGGCCCAGTGTGTCGCCGCGCCGCCGCGCGGCATCGGCGGCATCGGCCGCCGCCAGGGCATCGTCGGGCAGCACATCGACGATGGCGTTCAGCGCCGGGTTGACCGCCTGCACACGGTCCAAGGCGGACACGGCCGCCTCCCTTGCAGACACTTCGCCGGCTCGGATGGCGGCAGTGAGTCGATGCGCGGGCCAGCGCCACAGGGGTTCAGACATCGCGGGGTCTCCAGTTGAATGGTGGCCAGAGCGTACCCGCTGCGCGCACGGGATGGCGCGAAGGGCTTGACCCGCATCAAGCCCTCAGGCGGGGCCGAGCCGCAGGATGGGGCATGCGTTCAGATCAGGCTCGCGCGACACCGAAGGGCGTGCGGGCCGGAGCCGGCACCAGGCGGCCGTCCCACCTGCGGGCGGCCTTCAGCCGCTTCCTGCACCGGCGTCGCCGGCTGGGCCACTTTGCCCGCCACCCGCTGCAGGACGCCTTGGCCGGCCGCGGCCTGGCCAAGGCCCTGCCCAATGCCGTCACGCAGGACCTGCTGGAGGTGGCGCGTGACGAGCCCAGTGCCGCGCTGCAGCGCCTGCATTCGCGCCCAGAGGGCCTGACCACGCGCGAAGCCGCCGCCCGGCTGGCCCGGCACGGGCCCAACCTCGTGGAGCATGAAGGTCCCCTGCCCTGGTGGCGGCACCTGTGGCACTGCTTCCTGGACCCGTTCAACCTGCTGTTGACGGCGCTGGCCGCGGTGTCCTGGGCGACGCACGACCTCAAGGCCACGGTGGTGATCAGCACCATGGTGGCGCTCAGCACGGCGCTGCGCTTTGTGCAGGAGCACCGGTCCAGCCGCGCGGCGGAGTCGCTGAAGGCGCTGGTGAGCAACACGGCCAGCGTGATGCGGCAGGGGCGACGCGAGGTACCGATCAGGAAGCTGGTGCCGGGGGATGTGCTGCTGCTGTCGGCGGGCGACATGATCCCGGCCGACTGCCGCCTGCTGACGGCGCGCGACCTGTTCATCTCCCAGGCGGCTTTGACCGGCGAGTCGCTGCCGGTGGAGAAGTTTCCTCAACTGGCGGGCTCCGTGCAGGATCCCGACCCCCTGGCCCAAGCCGACCTCGTCTTCATGGGCACCAACGTGGTTTCCGGCACCGCCTCGGCGCTGGTGGTGCACACCGGTGCACGCAGCTTCTTCGGCGCGGTGGCGGCGCATGCCACGGCCACCGACAACGGCCCCAACGCCTTCCAGGCGGGCATCAACAGCGTGAGCTGGCTGCTCATCAGGTTCGCCGCCATCATGGTGCCGGTGGTGCTGCTGATCAACGGCCTCACCAAAGGCGACTGGGTGGAGGCCTTCTTCTTTGCGCTGGCGGTGGCCGTGGGTCTGACGCCCGAGATGCTGCCCATGATCGTGACCTCCACCCTGGCCCGGGGCGCCGTGAACCTGGCGCGGCGCAAGGTGGTGGTCAAGCGGCTGGACGCGATCCAGAACCTGGGGGCGATGGATGTGCTGTGCACCGACAAGACCGGCACCCTGACCCAGGACCGCATCGCCCTGGCCCAGCACATCGACCCGCTGGGCCAACCGTCGGAGGAGGTGCTGGCTCTGGCCTTTCTCAACAGCCATTACCAGAGCGGACTCAAGAACCTGCTGGACCGGGCCGTGCTGGACCACGTCGAACTGCCCACCGAGCTGAAGCTGGACGAACGCTACCGCAAGATCGACGAGGTCCCCTTCGATTTCCAGCGCCGGCGGATGTCGGTGGTGGTGGCCGAGCAGCACGAAGACCACGAGCACCACGAGCTGATCTGCAAGGGCGCGCTGGAGGAGATGCTCGCGGTGTGCACACGCGTGCGCCTGACCGGGAACACGCAGCAGCTGGAAGCCGACG
>CAYSOD010000633.1:0-2381 GCA_964432385.1 uncultured Rubrivivax sp. | reverse complement strand
TAAGGGCTGACCCTGAGGGGTCAGTTCGGCTCACGCGGCGACGGCCCTTGGCAGCGCACCAGCGGGTCCTCGCCACTGTCGGGGTCGGCAAAGGGGATGCACTGGATGAACAGCGAGAACAACTCGGCCTGGGACCCCGTCTCCAACTTTCGGTGGATGCTCTTGCGCTGGTTGCGGACAGTGCCTTCGGCGGAGTGCAGACGCTCCGCGGTCTGCTCCGACGAGTAGCCGCTGAGCATGTAGAAGACCACCTCGCGCTCGCGCTTGGTCAGCAAAGAGGCGCCGAAGTTCGCCATCGTGGCTTGCACCTTGCGGTGAACCAGTCGGTCGGCTTCATCGGGCGTGGGCCGTGCTGCCAACTGGTGATGTCGCTTCATCAGCGCGAACAGCAAGGGCAGGACGTGCTGCACCAGCGCGACGTCGGCGTCACCGAATGGTGGCGTGCCCTCTTCGCGCCCAAGGCAGAAGGCGATGGAGCTGCCCTCGTCGATGCGCCACAGCACGTCGACGGTGTCGACCAGATGCGTGTTTCGGAAGAAGCAACGGTAGAACTCGCTGTCGTAGAAGTCGCCCGGCAGGTATGACGACATGGGGTAAGCGCCATCGGCCTGGCCACGCTGGAACATCTGGTAAACGGGATCCAGCACATAGGGCCCGTCGAGGTAGGCGGCGTCGCGCGCTCCCCGGCGCACTGCCGCTTCAGCCTTCACGGCGAGGTAACGGGGCCGCTCATCGACCGAATAGAGGAAAGCCACGCTGGCGTCCGCATCGATCAGCGACCCCAGAAACGTCACTGCTGCGGGGTAGAACCCTGCCAGTCCGACCTGAGACGCCAGCTCGCTGAGCTGCGCCACGCCCTCGTTGTCCAGCGCCAGCGCGAAGCGGGTCTTGCGATTGGGAGCGAGCCTCTGAGCAGAAGCGTGCGGTTTGGGCATTCGGCAGTCTGGCTGAGGGCGATGGTGCGTGACATGTCCCAAATGGGCTATTCAAGTCCCGTCGCGCGCTGGCTACCATGGATCAGCAAATCGACCATGACCGAGTGTGCCCATCGGGCGATTTGTAACAGCATGGAGAGTCGCATGGCAACCAGGATCCCAACCCGCCCATTCGTGTCCATTGCAACCGGGCGAGGCGTGCATCGATGGTCTCTATTGGCAGCGAGCATCACGCTCGGCTTGTCGGCCATGGCACAGACCCCTGCGGCCACGGGTGGTGCCGGTGGTGCTTCCGCCGCCAAGCCGGCTGCCGCCGACGAACCACAGCGCGTGGAGGTGACCGCCAGCAAGCGCAAGCAGCTGCAGAGCGATGTGGCCGGCACCGTGACCGCGGTGGACGGCGCCAAGCTGGAGCGTCTGGGCAGCATCGACAACGAAGACGTCATGAAGCTCACGCCCGGCGTGCAATTCAACAAGGGGGCGGCCGACGCTTCACTGTTGTCCATCCGCGGCATCGGCACCAACACCAACGCGGGCAATCAGGGCTTCACGCAGGCCCCCACGGGCATCTACATCGAGGATGTACCGTTCACCGACCCGTTCGCGTTCGTGTCGGTTCCGGACCTGTCGCCTTTCGACCTGGAGCGCGTGGAAGTGCTGCGCGGCCCGCAAGGCGCGTTGTATGGCTCTTCTTCACTGGGGGGTGCCATCCGCTACCAACTCAACAAGCCCAACACCCGACAGACGGAAGGCTCGGTACTCGCAGGCTTCAGCAGCATGGCAGGCGGCGGCAGCGGCTGGTCTACCGCGGCCATGGCGAACCTGCCCTTGGCCAACGGCAAGGCCGGCCTGCGCGTGGTGCTCAACGCCCGCAAGGACCCCGGTTTCATCGACAACCTCGGCACCGGCGTCAAGGACGGCAATACCAACCGCGTGGACGGAGGCCGTGCCATCTTCACTTGGCGGCCCAGTGACCACCTCGACGTCACGGCCATCTACCTCAGTCAGCAGAGCCGACAGGCCGATGGTTCTGGCATCTCCTCCTTCGACTACGCGACCGGTGCCGGCTACAGCCTCACGCTACCCAGTCGCAACGAGGTCAAGACCGCGTTCCCCCAGACCGTCAACTCGACGTTCGATCTCGGGACCCTGCAGGTCAACGCCAATCTGGGCGGCCTGAGGTTGACCTCCCTGACGGGGTACCAGACCAAGAAGCGCATCCAGCGCGACGACTTCACCCGGGACTTCTTCGACCCTGCCTACATCGGCGACCAGTGGACGAGCGATGTGGATCTGCACACGCGCACCCTGTCGCAGGAGATGCGGCTGGCGCCAGTGAAGGCCGGCGCCGTCAACTGGCTCGTCGGCGCCTTCTGGATGGACGCCGACGTCAGGCGCGACCAGAAGGTGTACTACGAGCCGCGCGGATCGGTGCCGGACGTCCGC
>CAYSOD010000632.1:0-2384 GCA_964432385.1 uncultured Rubrivivax sp. | reverse complement strand
CGCAACCCGATCGGCCAGGTCGGGCGTCTCACCGTCCCAGATGCGCTCGGGCACGCTGAGCACGCGCGTGGGCGGCTGGCGCGGCTCGGAGGCGCAGCCGGCCACGGCCAGCGTGGCGGCCAGGCAAAGGTGACGACGGCGTAGCGGGGTGCTCATCAGGGGTGACGACTCCGAGATCCGATCAGTTGACTTCACTTCTATACGGGTGGTCGCGCTTGACAGTTTTCTGCGGGGGTTATGCGCGACCCCTTGTGCCCGTCAGGTGTTCGTTGACTGAGCCGATGGCACGAAGCGTTGATTGTCGCCACCAGCGTGGTCAACACAAGCGCCGTGTGACGGCAAGCCGCACACGTTCGAATTCAGAGCAGCAAGAGGCGGTCTGCTACCGTGCTGCCCCTGGTCCCCCAACCCCACGAGCGCTGCCGGCGCTCGCGCACACCATGAAGACCTCGATCCTCGCTCTCGGGCGCAAGGCCTGTTTCGTTCTCGCGCCTGCCGCCTGCCTGGCGCTGGCAGGCACGGCAGGGCTGGCGCAAACGACCGTCCTGTCCGCGGCTGCGGCCCCAGAGGTCGGGTACCGGCAGCCTTCGGCCTCCGCCCGCGCCGTGCTGGACGCGCCGGCCTTGCCTCAGCACCAGATGAGCCCCGACCAGTCGACGCTCGCCATCGTCGGCTTGCGCCGCCACCGCCCGTTGGCCGATCTGGCCCGGCCGGTGACAAGGCTGGCGGGCGAGCGGCTCGACGCGGTGGCGCGCGGGCCGCATCTGATCAGCCCGATCGAAAGCATCACGCTGAAGACGCTGGCCGACGGCCGCGAGCGGACCCTGACGCTGCCCGCAGGGGGCGGCTTCCACAGCCTGCGTTGGTCGCCCGGCGGACATTGGCTGCTGCTGCAGCGGCGCACTGACGCCGGCACCGAGTTGTGGGTCAGCGAGGTGGCGCGGCCAGTGCTGCGGCGGCTGCCGGGCCTGCGCCTGAACCTGCTGCTCGAACGCGACTTCGCGTGGCTCGGCCCCGACGAAGTGCTCGTGCCCACCGTGCCCGACACGCTGGGTGCGCCGCCCGCGGCTGCCCTGCCCGCAGGGCCCACGGTGCAGGAGTCGTTCGGCCGCACGAGCCCCGAGCGCACACTGCAGAACCTGCTCACCAACCGGCAGGACGAGGCCCTGTTCTCGCACCTGGCCACCAGCCAGCTGCGGCGCGTGAACCTCGCCAGCGGCGCGCAGCGCACCATCGGCAGCCCGGGCCTGCTCAGCCGGGTGGAGGCGGTGGGCGATGGCACCGTGCTGCTGGTCGAGCGCCTGGCCACCCCCTTCAGCTACCAGGTGGACTGGGAGGACTTTGCACGCGAGGTGCAGCTGATCGACGCCGCCAGCGGCCGCGTGCTGCGCGAGTTGCCCGGCGTACGCCTGAAGGAAGGCGTGCCGGTGCAGGGCGTGGTGACCGGTGCGCGCCAATTCTGGACTTCCCCCCACGGCGACGGCGCGGTGCTGTGGGTGGAAGCCCTGGACGGCGGCGACCCGCGCAATCAGGTGCCGCACCGTGACCGCGTACTGCGCCTGGACCCGCCCTACCTGGGCGAGGCGAAGGAAGTGCACCGCAGCGCGCAGCGGCTCGTGGCCTGGAACTGGCTCGAGACGCGCGAGCGTGTGCTGGTCACCGAGTTCGATCGCGACCGCGTGTGGGTCAGGAGCGAGATCTTGGCGCTTGACGGCAGCGCGGCACCGCTGCGCCTGCAGGACCGCAGCCGGCGCGATCGCTACGCCGACCCGGGCACGCCCCTGCGGCGTGTGCTGCCCAGCAGCGGCCGCAGTGTGGTGCGCGTCGACAACGGCGCCCTCTGGCTCGCCGGCGCCGGTGCCAGCCCTTCCGGCGACCGGCCCTTCCTCGACCGCTGGGAGCTCGCCACACACAAGCCTGTGCGCGTGTTCCAGGCCGGCGAGAGCCATTTCGAGCGGGTGTTAGCGCTGCTGGGAAGTGCCGCGGCAAGTGAGCCGCCGCGCATCGTCACCAGCCGTGAGAGCCTGACCGAGCCGCCCAACCTCGTGCTGCGCAGCGGTGACGGCATGGCGCGCATGCAGCCGCTGACCGCGCACGCGGACCCCACGCCCAGCCTGCGCGGCATCCAGCGCGAGCGCGTGCGCTTCAAGCGTGCCGACGGTGTGGACCTGTCGTTCTGGCTCTACCTGCCGCCGGGCCACAAGGGCAAGAACGCAGGTGACGCGCGGCCGACCTTCGTGTGGGCCTACCCGGAAGAGTTCACGGACTCGAGCGTGGCCGGGCAGGTGAGCGGCAGCCGCAACCGCTTTCTGAGCTTTGGCGCCACCAACCCGCTGATGCTGCTGCTGGACGGCTACGTGGTGCTGATGGACGCCACCATGCCC
>CAYSOD010000631.1:0-2392 GCA_964432385.1 uncultured Rubrivivax sp. | reverse complement strand
CCCGTCGCGCACCCACTCGCGGTTGGCCGGCAGATCGGCCAGCACCGGCAGGCAACCTGCGGCCATGGCCTCCAGCAGGCTCACCGAGGTACCGTCGGACTCCGGCACGCTGACGAACAGCGCGCTGCGGCGGTAGGCCTGGGCCAACTGGGGAGCGGCGAGCATGCCGGTGAACTCCACCCGGTCGGCCACGCCCAGCGCCTGCGCCAAGGCGCGCAGCGCCGGCGTCTGCTCCCCCGCAGCCGCCACCTCCAGCACCCAGCCCGGCAGCTGCGGTGCCACCTGTGCAAAAGCACGCACGATGGCGTCGATGCGGTACAGCGGCTTGTGCAGCCGGCAGGACAGGATGCGGCGCTCTCGCACCACCGCGCCAACATCAGGCGGCTCGTCGATACCCAGCGGAATCCAAGCCCGCCAGGGCGGCACATCGGCACCGGCAATGGCCTGTGCGGCCCGCAGCAGCACCTGCGCGTCGGCCGTCCAGGCGGCCGCGCCCCGCAGCGCATGGCGCACCATCGCGCGCTGCCACCAGCCGCGGTGGGGCAGGCTCAGCACGTCGGAGCCCCAGAGCGTCAGCACCACCGGCACGCCCGTGGGTCGTGCCGCCCGCACCGCATGCCAGGCCGTGGCGTCGGCCTGGTGCACGTGCACCACCGTGGGCCGCCAGCGCTCGATCAACTCGCGCAGACGCTGCGGCGTGCGACAGGCCAGGACCCGCAAGCTCAGGTGGACCTGCTGGCGCAGCCTTCCGTGCGTCAACAGCGATTCAGGCGCGTTGGTCACCAGCACCACATCGCGGCCCGCGTCGCACAGGCCCGCCACAAAGCGGCGCACATGCACCGAGTGCGGGCCGACGACAAGCACGGGACCTGCTTCCGGACGGTCGTCCATGCGAGTGTTCTGGCGGGGGGCCATCATTTCTTGCAGGCGGGGAGCTTCGGTGGGCGTGGCAGAGCGGATCGAGAGCTGGCCTCGACGATCCAAGCGCCGTCAACCGCGCCGCGCCGCGCGGATGGCCACGTCGTGGTAGACCTGGGCCTGCAGCGCGGTAGCGTCGGCCATGCGCGCCCGGGCACGTTCGCGGCGGGCCAGCCAGCCTTCCACGGCGCCGCGCGCCGGCCAGGCGGCCCCCCAACGCAGGTAGGCGGCGCTGGGCCGCGTCAGCGTGGCCAGGCGGATGCGCTGCAGCTCCAGCACCTCGAAGTGCGGGGCCAGCGCGTCCAGGTAGTCCTGCTCCGAAGTGCTGTGACTGACCGAACCGGAATGCCGGCCCGAGGCGCTGGCCTGCTCGATCATCAGCAGCTCACCGCCGGCCTGCAGCACGCGCGCCAGCTCGGCCACCGCGGCCTTGAGTGCTTGGCCGTCGGCCGTGGTCAGGCACTGCAGCACCCCCACCGTCAGGCAGCCGTCGAAGCGGCCGGTGTCCAGCGGCAGCGGCAGGCTGGGCGCGTGTTCGAAGGTGGGACGGCCGACCGGATGCGCGCGTCGCGCCGCCTCGATCATGGCTGCGGAGGTGTCCACGCCACAGTAGCCGCTGCCGGCATCGGTGATGCGCCGGGCGAAGCGGCCGATGCCACAGCCGTAGTCCAGCACCTCGCGGCGACCTTGCGCCCAGGGCTGCACCACACCCCACTGGATGCGGTCGATCAGGCCGTTTTTCAGACCGTTGCGGTCGCCGGGGTCGATCACCGACTGCAGACCCACCCCTTGCCGGGCCCGCTCGTCCCAGTCCACTTCAGCCATCTGTGCCCCCCATTGCCCCTTCTTTCCCCTTCTGCCCCTTGCTGACGGTGCATCACCGCTCATGCTTGTGTCTTCACGCCGACCCCACCTGCCCTGCACTGCCAGGGCCCTGACAGGCAACCCGAGGATTATCCCGGGCGGGGCCGCGCAGTTCACGCAGGCGCTTCACAGGTCCGCCTTGCACCTCCAAGCCAATCGCCCCACCCGCACGTCCGACTCAGACGGGAGATTCAGCGGCGGCCGATTCCTCTTGCACGCAAGCCCTGCAACCAACGCCAGGCGTTGGACTCCCATTGCAAGGTGCTGTAGGCCGCAGGGCGGGCGCCGAACTCCTCCTTGAAGCGCCGCACCTGCGGCAGCCCCTCACTCGCGCCCAGGTTCAGCACCGGCACGCCCCGCGCGCAAAGGTCCTGGATGACGGTGTCCATCAGCCGCACCATCGGGTGGGCCGGCTTCTGGTCCTCGTCGATGCGTGACACACCTTGCCAGTACAACGCCTGGTGGCGGCTCTCCAGCATCACCACCGCGCAGGCCAGGCGGCCCTGCACATGGTGGGTCCAGATGCGGACGGCGGGGCTGTGCAACAGGTCGAGAAAGAGCTGTCGCGGATAGGGCCAGGCGCCGGCACGGCCCCAGCGCTGCAGCGAGT
>CAYSOD010000630.1:0-2398 GCA_964432385.1 uncultured Rubrivivax sp. | reverse complement strand
ATCGGCGACGTAGCGCGCCGCCTCGACGGTCGTGATGTGCTCGAAGACGACCTTGAGCTCCGGAAAGTCGCGGCGCAGCGGCTGCATCACGCGGTCGATGAAGACGGCCTCACGATCGAAGAGGTCGATGTCGGCATCGGTCACCTCGCCGTGCACCAGCAGCAGCAGACCCTCGCGCTGCATGGCTTCCAGCGTGGCGTAGGTGCGGCGCACGTCGGTGACGCCGGCATCGCTGTTGGTGGTGGCGCCGGCCGGGTAGAGCTTGAGCGCCACCACGCCGGCCTCACGGGCACGCCGGATTTCCTCGGGCGGAGTATTGTCAGTCAGGTAGAGCGTCATCAAGGGCTCGAAGCGCAGGCCGGCGGGCACGGCCGCCAGGATGCGCTCGCGGTAGGCCACAGCTTGCGCCGCCGTAGTCACCGGCGGCTTGAGGTTGGGCATGATGATGGCGCGGCCGAACTGGCGCGCCGTGTGCGGCACCACCGCCGCCATGGGCGCGCCATCACGCACATGCAGGTGCCAATCGTCGGGACGCTTGAGAGTGAGAGTCTGTGTCATGACGTCATTCTCGCTGGCGTCCCTCATACTCGCGCCGTGAGCCATCCATCCTCAAAGCCAAGACGCCCCGGCCACTCCATCAGGGCATGCTGCGGCCCTCAACTCACGGCCGGCGAGAGACGGCCTGTCGCGACCTTCAGCAGCCGGCACGATGGGTTCGTGCGAGGGGATTGACTTTGAACAGCGCCATCACCTACATCGAGGCGCTGGCCACCCTGGCCTTCGCGCTGTCGGGCCTGCTGGCCGCTGCGCGCAAGCAGCTGGACGCCGTGGGCGTGGTGGTTGTCGCGGGGCTGGCCGCCTTTGGAGGCGGCACGCTGCGCGACGTCCTGCTGGACCGGCGGCCCTTCTTCTGGGTCACGCATGCCGACTGGCTGTGGGCGCTGCTGGCCTTGTGCGTGGTGGCCATGCTGTTCATGCGGGCGCGGCACTTTGGCGTGACCGAGCGCGCCATGCAGTGGCCTGACGCCCTGGGCCTGGGCCTGTTCACTGCCGGTGGCACCGAGATCGCGCTGGCCAATGGCATGCCGGCCATCGTGGCGGTGCTGATGGGCATGGTGACGGCTGTGTTCGGCGGCGTGCTGCGCGGCCTCGGGTGCACCGCGCTCCCCAACGCATTCCGCGACCACCGGCCCTACGCCGTCTGCTCCTTTGCCGGCGGCTGGGTGCTCGTGGGGGCACAGCAGGCCGGCCTTTCTGGCGAGGCGGCCCTGGCCGCGGCTGCCCTCACGGCCACGGGCCTGCGCGTGCTCGCCCTGGCCACCGGCTGGCAGTTGCCGCCGTGGCGGGCTGGCGAGCCGCCGCTTTGAACCTCAAAGAAGACCGGCCCGGCGGACTGGACCGGCGGACTGGACTGGGTGGAGGGCCCAACTGAACGGCCCAACTGAAGGGCCACACTGAACAACGCAGCGGGGCGACGGCGCGCTCTGGCCTGGGCTTCAGGCCTTGGACAGTTGCGGTTGCGCTGACACGCCGGGGCGACGCTCCATGCCCGTGAACGCAAAGTCCACTTCCGGGGCCAGGCCGGCCACGATGCGCGCGATGCTTTTGCCCGACCCGCAGGCGTGCGTCCAGCCCAGCGTGCCGTGTCCCGTGTTCAGGAACAGCTTGCCCACCTTGGAGCGGCCGATGATGGGGACGTTGCTGGGCGTGGCCGGGCGCAGGCCGGTCCAGAACTGCGCGCGCTCGGCGTCGCCCGCGCCCGGGAAGAGTTCCTCCACCCGGCGCACGATGGCCTCGCAGCGCACGCGGTTCAGGTCGCGGTCGTAACCGTTCAACTCGGCCGTGCCGGCGATGCGCAGGCGGTCGCCCAGGCGCGAGAACACGAGCTTGAACTCGTCGTCAGTCAGCGACACCTGGTGCGCCATGGAAGCGTCCTTGACCGGCATCGTGACCGAATAGCCCTTGGCCGGGTAGATCGGCAGCTCGATGCCCAGCGGCTTGGCCAGCAGCGGGCTGAGCGAGCCCATGGCCAGCACATAGGCGTCAGCGCGCAGGCGCTGGAAGCGGCCCTCGCTGTCGGTGGCCTCCACGTGGTCGATCTCGCCGCCAGCCGCGCGCAGCGCCGTGACGGTATGGCTCATCAGGAACTGCACGCCGTCCTGCTCGCAGCGCTTGACCAGCTCCCGCGCAAAGCGGTTGGCGTCGCCGGATTCGTCTTCCGAGGTGTAGGTGGCGCCGGCCAGCTGCGGGCGGATGTGCGCCAGGGCCGGCTCGATCTTCACGGCCTCGTCGGCAGAGATGACGCGGCGGTCGCAGCCCAGCTCGCGCATCTGCGCGGCCGGCGCCTCGGCGGCGTCGAACTCTTGCTGGCTGGTGTAGAAGTGCAGGATGCCCTGCG
>CAYSOD010000629.1:0-2400 GCA_964432385.1 uncultured Rubrivivax sp. | reverse complement strand
CGACCAGGTCCGAGCCTTCATTGCCACCCACTTTCCCGCGGACCAACCCTTCAGGCAGGGCACCCCTGATGAGGACCGTTGGGCGGCGGCCCTGCTGGCACAGGGCTGGGCGGCTTACCAGTGGCCCGAGAAGTGGGGGGGTACGGGCTGGGACATGACGCACAAGTACATCTGGGAGCGCGAAACCGCCCTGGCGGGCGTGCCGGCACGCATGGGCGGCATGGGCATGTTCATGCTGGCTCCTGTTCTGTACACCTACGGCAGTCCTGAGCAGTGCCGGCGCTTCCTGCCCGGCATCCTGGACAACTCAGTGGAGTGGTGCCAGGGCTACTCCGAGCCCGAGGCGGGTTCCGATCTGGCCGCGCTGCGAACTCGAGCCGTGTTGCATGGCGACCATTACGTGGTCGATGGCATGAAGACCTGGACCAGTTACGCGCACATCGCCGACTGGATGTTCTGCATCGTGCGCACCGACAGCGGACCACGGCCACAGGAAGGCATCACCTTCCTGCTCATCGACATGCGCTCGCCCGGCGTGAGCGTTCAGCCCATCGTCACCCTTGATGGGCGCCACTCCACGCTCAACACCGTGACCTTCGATCGGGTGCGCGTTCCGGTGGACCAGCGCGTAGGAGAGGAAGGCCAGGGCTGGCGCTATGCCAAGGGGCTGCTCACGCATGAGCGCACGGGGCTGGCCTATGTGGCCGACTCCACACGCCGCTTGCGCCGCCTGCGCGAAGCCGCCGCCCGCACGCCCACAGGGCGGGGCTGGCTGATCCAGGACCCCTTGTTCGCTGCCAAGCTGGCCGAGGTGGAGATCGACCTCATGGCGCTTGAGATCACGGAGTTGCGCACCTTGGCCGAGACCGCCTCGGGCCAGGCGCCGGGCATGCAGTCGTCCATCCTCAAGCTCCAGGGCACCCTGGTCCTGCAGCGGCTGACCGAGTTGTTCATCGAGTGCGCAGGCCCGCAGGCGTTGCCCTACAGCTTCGACGAAGCGGGGTTTCGCGAGGAGATGAGCACCTACCTCATCGGTCGCTCGGCCAGCATCGCGGGCGGCACGAATGAGGTCCAGCGCGACATCATCGCCAAGCGCGTCCTGGGCTTGCCGTGACGGTCCACGCCGACAACGCTTCTGACTTCCGCGTCCAGCAGGAGGATGGATGGACCTGCGGCCCCTGGCGCCGGCCTACCAACAACTCCAGCCACGAGGCGGGTTCCATCCACGAAGACCGTACGGCCCGCGAACTCGGTTTCCGCAGCGGCACCGTTGCCGGCTCCATCCACATGGAACAGTTCCACCCTTTGCTGTTGGAGGCGTTCGGTCCGGCCTGGCAGCAGCAGGGCAGCCTGTCGCTGTGGTTCAGCGCGCCCTCCATCGATGGCGAAGCGGTACGCGCGATGGTGGAGCGCAGCGACCACGGCCGCCGGGCGGTGCGCATGGTCACGGCGCAGGGGCTGCAGGTACTGGAAGGCAGTGCCAGCGCAGGCCGCGATGACCAAGGCGCCGTACGCCAGCGCCTGGCGGCCATGCGTCGGGAGGGCACAGTCCGCATCCTGGCCCCCTTGGTGCAGGGCTTCGAGGCGTGCGGCCTTCCAACGCGCGTGCCGAGCGACGACGTCAAGCGCCGCCTGCCCATCATCACCGAGGTGCTGCCCGCCTTCCATTCTTCGACTGACGGTGGCCAGCCCCTGGCGCCCTTGTCGGCGGCGGTGCACGCCATGCGTGTCTTCGAAGAGCGGCTGCCCATCGAGCGCAGTGGCTTCGTGGGCCTGTTTGGGGCCATCGAGTGGCAGTGGATCCACGGCCCGGTGTGGGTCGATCGACCTTATGAAGTGAGCGGGCGCGTGGTGGGCGTGATGGAGTCACCGCGTACCGAAATGTTGTGGACCGAGACCGCTCTGTGGGAGCCCGACACCGGACGCGAGGTCGCCCGGATGCTGATGCTGTCCAGGCTGCTCAAGGACAGCTCGGCCTTGTGGAACAGGAATCTGGAGAGTTCACGATGAAGCGTCTGGGACGATGGTTGCTCGCAGGTTTGCTGGGATGGACGGGCGCGACCCTTCACGCTGGGGCTGCTGCAGCATCGGTGGATGCGCCCGAGCTGGCCCGACCTGGCACGATGGCTGTGGGAGTGATGAGGGTCTCGGTGCCCGTGGGCCTGGTGACCTCGCTGGAGGCGCCTGCTGTTGCGGGCGAGCCTGCCCCTGGCATCGACAGGCGCATCGACGCGCTCCTGTGGTACCCCGCAGCCTTGACCGCTGAGGCTGGCGGGGCCTCGACGGCGCGGGAGCTCGTGCGCGGGCTGCGCGCCCACCCCTGGGGACCCTTGCCCACTTCGCCGGTGCGCGTCTCGGTGCCCTCGGTCGCAGTGCCTGACGCCCCCTTGGGCGGGCAGG
>CAYSOD010000628.1:0-2405 GCA_964432385.1 uncultured Rubrivivax sp. | reverse complement strand
CGCTGCATCCACTGCACGCGCTGCGTGCGCTTCGGCCAGGAAGTGGCTGGGGTGATGGAGCTGGGCATGGCCCACCGCGGCGAGCATTCCGAGATCACCACCTTCGTGGGGCGCTCGGTCGACTCCGAACTCTCGGGCAACATGATCGACATCTGCCCGGTGGGCGCGTTGACGAGCAAGCCCTTCCGCTACAGCGCACGCACCTGGGAGTTGTCTCGCCGCAAGAGCGTGAGCCCGCATGACTCCACGGGTGCCAACCTGATCGTGCAGGTCAAGGCCCAGCAGGTGATGCGAGTCGTCCCCTTGGAGAACGAGGCTGTCAACGAGTGCTGGATTGCCGACCGCGACCGCTTTAGTTACGAGGCACTGAACAGTCCTCAGCGCCTGACCCAGCCCATGATCAAGCAGGGTGGCCAATGGGTCAGCACCGACTGGACCACTGCGCTGGAGTACGTGGCGGGCGGTCTGAGGCAGATCATCGCCGACCATGGCGCTACCGCCGTGGGCGCCCTGGGCTCTCCCCATGCCACGGTCGAGGAACTGCACCTGCTGGCCAAGCTGGTGCGGGGCCTGGGCTCGCAGAACATCGACCACCGTCTACGTCACGCCGATTTCCGCCGCGACGGCGCTGCTCCGGGCAGCGCGCGCTGGTTGGGGACGTCCATCGCCTCGCTGTCCGAGATGCAGCGCGTGCTGGTGGTGGGCTCCTTCCTGCGCAAGGACCATCCGCTGATGGCCCAGCGGCTGCGCCAGGCGGCGCGCCGCGGTGCCAAGATCCTCAGCCTGCAGGCGGTGCACGACGATTGGCTGATGCCGGTGGCACAGCGCCTGACGGCCGCACCATCGGATTGGGTGCAGCACCTGGCCGATGTGGCTGCGGCCATCTCGCTGGAGCGGGGGACCACTGCGCCCATGGCGGGCGAGGCGACTGAAGCCGCGCGCAGCGCGGCCGCCGCCTTGTTGTCGGGTGAGCGCAAGGCCGTGCTGCTGGGCAACGCGGCCGTGCAACACCCGCAGGCTGCCGAATTGCTGGCTCTGTCCCACTGGATTGGCGGGCAGACCGGTGCGTCCGTGGGCGTGCTGGGGGAGGCGGCCAACAGCGTGGGCGCGCAGTTGGTCGACGCGCTGCCAGGTTCAGGCGGGCTGGACGTGGCGGGCATGCTGACGCAGCCGCGCAAGGCCCTGCTGCTGTTGAACGTCGAGCCGGTGCTGGACCTGGCGGACCCGGCCGCCGCACACGCCGCGCTGCAGCAGGCGGACATGGTGGTGGCCTTCACCAGCTTCAAGGATGCAGCGGTCGAGGGCGCGGACGTGCTGCTGCCCATCGCACCGTTCACCGAAACGTCTGGCACCTTCGTCAACGCGGAAGGCCGTGTGCAGGGATTCCACGGTGTGGTCAAGCCCTTGGGCGACACACGGCCGGCCTGGAAGGTGCTGCGGGTGCTGGGCAACCTGCTGGGCCTGTCCGGCTTCGATTTCGAGACCACCGAGCAGGTGCGCGCTGAAGCGTTGGGCGATGAGTCCGCGCTGGCAGCCCGCTTGTCCAACGCGGTGGATGTCGCGCTTCAAGGTCGCCCTGCTTCTTCAGGGCTGCAACGCCTGGCCGAGGTGCCCATCTACGCCACCGACGCCCTGGTGCGCCGTGCGCCTTCGCTGCAGATGACGGCCGATGCGCGTGCACGGCATGCGGGCTTGCCGGCAGGGCTGTGGGCCGCGCTGGGCCTGTCCGCCGGTGATCTTGTCAAGGTCACCCAGGGCGCTGGGCACGCCGTGTTGCCCGCACGCCTGGAGCCCACCCTGGCCGAAGGCACGGTGCGCGTGCCGGCCGGCCACGCCGACACGGCGGGACTGGGCGCGATGACGGGCACGCTGAGCGTGGAACGTGTGGCGGCGCCAAGCCCTGTGACGGCTCCCGTGCGGGAGAGCGGAGTCGCCGCATGATCGACCAATTGAACGCCTCCGGGGCTGAGTTGCTGGGCCCCACCCTGTGGCTGGTGGTGTGGAGCCTGATCAAGATCGTGGCGGTGCTGGTGCCGCTGCTGGGTTGCGTGGCCTACCTCACTCTCTGGGAGCGCAAGGCCATCGGCTGGAGCCAGGTGCGCCCCGGTCCCAACCGGGTGGGCCCCTTCGGCCTGCTCACCCCCATTGCCGACGCCGTCAAGCTGATCTTCAAGGAGATCATCCGCCCCACGGCTGCGCACAAGGGCCTGTTCTTCCTGGGGCCCATCATGACCATCATGCCCGCCCTGGCGGCCTGGGCGGTCATTCCCTTCGGGCCCGAGGTCGCGCTGGCCAATGTCAACGCGGGCCTGCTGTTTCTGATGGCCATCACCTCGCTGGAGGTGTACGGGGTCATCATCGCCGGCTGGGCCTCCAACTCGAAGTACGCCTTTCTGGGGGCCCTG
>CAYSOD010000627.1:0-2405 GCA_964432385.1 uncultured Rubrivivax sp. | reverse complement strand
ACAAGTTTGGCTACGTCTACCTGCTCACCCCCACTGGCATGGCCGAGAAGGCCGCGCTTACCGGGCGTTTCTTGCAGCGCAAGATGGCCGAGTACGACGCCCTGCTGGCGGAGATTGAGGCGCTGAGGCATGAGGTGGCGACAGAAGGTCACTCCTCACACGCCAACGCAGGCCCCTGACCCAAGCCTTAGCAGGCCGTTGAAATATCAGCGATGAACGCGAGCTCCACCATCGTGATTCGGGCCGACTTGGTCATACAGCGCGCGGGTTTCGCCAGATGGGCCCCAAACGGCCCATTCCGCAGTCATTCGGGTGCTTGGAAGAGGTCATTTCGACCTTCTGGCCGCTCATTGGGCGCACTGCGGGCGCAATTGCGCCAAGGTCCGCAGCCGCGTGAGGTTGTAAGCAGCCATCGTGAGGGTCAGCAACTGGTCGACCTTGTCCAGTCCCTGCACCATCACTTGCCGGATCGGGCCGATGAGCTTGCCCCAGCCGAAGCACTGCTCGATGCGCTTCCTGCTGCGCTGGCTGACCGCGTAGCCAGGGTGCCGGGTTGTGCGGCCGTCGATGGCGCTGCCGCCGATGCGGTTGAGGTTCTGCGCCACGTGAGGCGTGACGTTGATCTCTCGGCACGCCTTGACGAAACCCTTGGTGTCGTAGGCCTTGTCCGCGCCGACTGTGACGCGTTTGCCCGGCCCCGCGACGTCAGCCAGCATCTGTGCGGCCACATCACGCTCGGCAGTGCCGACCGAGGCGCTGGCCTGCACGTTGACCACCAGACCATGCCTGTTGTCGGTCAGCACGTGGCCCAGGTAACTCGGCAGCGCAGGCGCTGCCTGGCTCTTGCGGTACAGCCGCGACTCGGGGTCGCTCGTGGATTCGTGAGTGTCGTTACTGCGCGGCTCACCGCGCCAGTCTTCGGGCGGGCGGTCGCCATCGGATCCGTCTTTGCGCCGCATGCTCTTGTGGCTGGCCCAGGCCTGGATGAGGGTGCCGTCGACGCTGAAGTGCTCGCCCGACAGCAGCCCACGCTGCTTGGCCATCTCCACGGTGGCGTTGAAGAGCTCGGTCACCGCATCGTGCTCGATGAGCCGGTCTCGGTTCTTGCTGAAGACCGAGTGGTTCCACACGGGGTCCTCGATGGCCAGGCCGACGAACCAGCGGAACAGCAGGTTGTACTGGATTTGCTCGACGAGCTGCCGCTCGCTGCGCACGCTGTAGAGCACTTGCAGCAACATGGCCCGCATGAGCTTCTCGGGCGCAATGCTCGGGCGCCCGCCCTTGACGTCGGCCTCGTACATCGCCGAGAACTTGCCGTCCATGGCAGCCAACGCGTCGTTGACCCAGGTGCGGATCGGCCGCAGCGGGTGTGTGGCCGGGACAAAGTCCTCCAACCTCACCGTCGTGAACAGGCTCTCGTTGTAGCTGTCAGCACCTCGCATCCGCGCATCACCTCTCGTCGATCAACCCCGCCATGCTCGCTGACGCGACCGGCAGCGTCCATTAGTATTTCAACGGCCTGTTAGGAGGCCGGTGTTCTGCGTGTTCTGCCTGCTTGGCGCTCGCCTCGCGACAGCGGGGGCCTGCGTGCAGGGCCGCGGGAGCGGTCGGCCTGTGGGCCGACTCCGCTGCGATGCTCGAGCCCGGGTCGCGCCGTCGAACTCGCTCCGCGGCCCTGGGCCGCTTCGCTCAGACAGCGACGGCGGGTCAGTCTTGGAAGCGCGCTGCGCGCGCCGACCCGGCCGCTGTGCTTCTCGCCGCTCCCAACGTCCCCACCCGCAGGCCCCCGCTGCCGCGAGGGACCCGAGCAGATGGTGGCGCTTGATTTACTTTGCTCAAGCTGTTTTCCACAGATGTGCACTCGAATCAGCCCGCGAGGCGGGAGGTGGTGCGTTGCGGCGCGCCTGAGGGTCGCCGAGGAGCGCAGGGGTTGGGGCCTGCGCGCGCAGCGCGCTTCGTGAACTGGCTCGCCGTCGTTGTTTGAGCGCAGCGCCCTAAGGGCGCGAAGCGAGTTCGACGGCGGGGCCTCAACCCCGAGCGCCGCAGGGCAGCCGGCCCAGCGGGCCGGCCGACCCGCCGAAGCGCCGCAGCGCACAGCCTCGTGCCTCGCAGCGTGCGTCAAGTTGTACGCGCACGCTGCGCCGCAGCGCACCGCCGCCCGACGCGAAGGGAAAGAAATCAGACCACTCACGAACCGCACCCGGTCACGTCCCCCGCTTCCACGCCTGCGTCCTCTTCTCCACCAGCCGCGACAGCAGCCAGAACAGCGTGGTGGCCACCGCCGAGGCAGCGACGATCATCACGGCGCAGGCGGCGGCAGCACCCAGATCGCCTGCTTCGTCCAGGTTGAGGATGGCGATGGAGGCCACCTTGGTTTCGGGTGCGTACAGAAAGACCACCGCCGA
>CAYSOD010000626.1:0-2408 GCA_964432385.1 uncultured Rubrivivax sp. | reverse complement strand
GAGACGTCGGTGGAAGCTTGGGCGAGTGCCGGCCCCGCCCCCAGCAAAGTCAGCGCGCCGGTGAAAGCCGCCGCCTGTGCGGCCTTCCTCAGCCCCCGCGTCCTTGGTGCGCTCATCGATGCCTTCGTGCCCGTGGCGGGCGCAGCAGCGTCAGTCGGCTGAGGGGGGAGCGCGGACAGGGCGGCAAGGTGCATGGGCGATCCGGTGAGCGGGGGCGGGCTCCACTCTAACTGCCTGCGAGCGACGCCGGCGCCATCCGCATCCGGTGAATGAGTGACGCTCGCGCGATCAATCCGTCCTGCAGCGCTGTTTTCCCCGGCCGGGTTCAGGCACCCGGCTGAAACTGCAGTGCGGCCAGGCGCGCGTACAAGCCGCCGCGGGCTACCAGCTCCGCATGGGTGCCTTGCTCGACGATCTGTCCATGATCCAGCACCACGATGCGGTCGGCCCTCAGCACGGTGGCCAGGCGGTGGGCGATGACGATGGTGGTGCGCCCGCTCATGGCGGATTCCAGCGCGGCTTGCACCATGCGCTCGCTCTCGGCGTCCAGCGCGCTGGTGGCCTCGTCCAGCAGCAGCAGGGGCGGGTTCTTCAGCATGGCGCGGGCGATGCTGATGCGCTGGCGCTGCCCGCCCGACAGGCGCACGCCGCGCTCGCCCAGAAAGGTGTCATAACCCTCGGGCAGGGCGGTGATGAAGTCGTGCGCGAAAGCCGCTCGTGCCGCGGTTTCTACCTCGGCGTCGCTGGCGTCCGGCCGGCCATAGCGAATGTTCTCGCGCGCGGAGGTGGAAAACACCGTGCTGTCCTGTGGAACGATGCCCACGCGGGCGCGCAGTGCCGCCAGCGACGCCTGCCGCACCGGCACCCCGTCCACCCGCACCGTGCCGGAGGTGGTGTCGTAAAAGCGCAGCAGCAACTGCAGCACTGTGCTCTTGCCCGCCCCGCTGGGGCCGACGAGGGCCACCGTCGCTCCGGGTCGCACCTGCAGCGTGAAGTCCTGCAGCGCGGCCTGGGCCGGGCGTGAGGGGTAATGGAAGTTCACCCCTTCGAACGCCACCGCCGAGCCCTCTTGTGCGGGCGGCAGCGCATGCGGTGCGGCGGGTTCCGCCACGGGCGAACGGGTGGACAGCAGCTCCATCAGGCGCTCGGTGGCGCCGGCGGCGCGCAGCAGGTCGCCGTAGACCTCGGACAGCACCGCCACGGACCCCACCAGGATCATCACGAACACCACCGTCTGCCCCAGGTGCCCGGCGGTGATGTCGCCACGCAGCACGGCCTGTGTGCCCTGGTACAGACCCCAGAGCAGGGCGCCGAAGGTGGCCGTGATGATGAAGGCCACGAGCATGGAGCGCACGCGGGTGCGCTTGCGCGCGGTCTCGAAGGCGCTCTCGGTGCTCTCGTGGAAGCGCTGGGCTTCGCGCGCCTCCTGCACATAGCTCTGCACTACTGGGATCTCGCTCAGCACTTCGGCGGCGATGGCGCTGGAATCCGCCACCCGGTCCTGGCTGGCGCGGCTCAGCTTGCGTACCCGCCGGCCGAAGTACAGGCTGGGCACCACCACCAGCAGCAGGATGCCGAGCACCTGGGTCATGACCACCGGGTTGGTGATCACCAGCATTAGCAAGGCGCCCAGGCCCATCACCGTGTTGCGCAGCCCCATGCTGAGCGACGAACCCACCACCGTCTGCACCAGCGTGGTGTCGGTGGTCAGGCGGCTGAGCACCTCGCCGGTCTGGGTGGTCTCGAAGAACTCGGGGCTTTGCTTCACCACGTGGGCGTAGACCGCGTCGCGCAAATCGGCGGTGATGCGTTCGCCCAGCCAGGTGACCATGTAGAACCGCGCAGCGGAGAACACACCCAACGCTGCACCCACGGCAAACAGCGCGCCGAAGTGCTGTCGCAAGGCCATGACGCGCTCGCCAGGATCGGCCGCCACCAGCCCCTGGTCGATCAGCGACTTCAGTGCCACGGGCAGCAGCAGGGTGCTGGCGGCCGCCAGCACCAGAAAGACCACCGCCAGCGCAATGCGGCCGCGGTACGGGCGAAGAAAAGGCAGCAGACCGCTGAGCGACTTGGGTGTCTTGGCGGCGGCTCGTGAGGTGTCCTTGGGCATGGGCGGCAGTCTATCGAGGGCTCGCACTGCTACATTCCGAATAATGAACGAAATAGTACATAGAGGCTCAAGCGACGAGAGTCCGAAGCGGCGCGGCAGGCCCCCCAAGGCCGACGCCACGGGCCGCACCAACGACCCCGAGCGCACCATGGCCGATATCCTGGAAGTGGCCACGCGCGAGTTCGCCGACAAGGGGCTGGCGGGGGCGCGCATCGACGTCATTGCCGAGGCCATGCGCACCAGCAAGCGCATGATCTATTACTACTTCGGCAGCAAGGAAGGCCTGTACATCGCC
>CAYSOD010000625.1:0-2417 GCA_964432385.1 uncultured Rubrivivax sp. | reverse complement strand
GCGGGGGAGCTCTTTGACATCGACACGGCCCTGCGGCCCAACGGCAGCTCGGGCCTGCTGGTGACCTCCATCTCGGCCTTCGAGCGTTACCAGGTGGGCCGGGGCAGCAACACCGCCTGGACCTGGGAACACCAGGCCCTGACGCGAGCCCGCTTCTGCGCCGGCGCCAGCGGTATCGCGGCCCGGTTTGACGCGGCACGCTCGGCCGTGCTGCAGTCGCCACGGGACGAAGCGGCACTGCGGGCCGAGATCCACGCCATGCGCGAGAAGGTGCGCAGCGCCCACCCCGTCAAGGCCGGCCGCTTTGACGTCAAGCACAGCCCAGGCGGCATGATGGACGCCGAGTTTGCGGTGCAGCACCTGGTGCTGGCGCACGGCCACCACCACGCGCAACTGCTGGGCAACGTGGGCAACATCGCGCTGCTGCAGCGGGCCGAGGACGCCGGGCTGCTGCCCGCGGGCATGGGCCACGCGGCCGCCGACGCCTACCGGGAGATGCGGCGCGCCCAGCACCGGGCCCGCCTGGACGAACAGCCCACCCATTTCGACGCTGACAGCTTTGCCGGGCCACGCGACGCCGTGCTGGCGCTGTGGAAGCAGGTCTTCGGCTGACCACGCCGCGCACCGCCCCCTGGGCCGCAGGCTGCGCAGTGGTCGGGGCGCTGTCGGCGCTGGTGTTTGCCCACGATGTGGTGACGGGCGGCGCAGCGGCCTGGGCACCGCACCTGGAATGGCGGGCGGCAGCGGCCTGGAGTGAGCCCTGGCGGGTCTTCAGCGCTGCCCTGGTGCACCGGGACCTGCAGCATCTGCTGGCCAACGTGGCGGGCTGCGCGGTGGTGGCCTGGTTCGGTTGGGCCGCGCGGCTGCCGATGCAAGCGGCCTGGGCCGCCTGCACGGCCTGGCCCCTGACCCAAGGATTGTTGTGGTGGGCGCCGGGGCTCACGCATTACGTGGGGCTGTCGGGCGTGCTGCATGCGGCGGTGGCCGTGGCGGCGGTGATGCTGGCGGCACGGGGCCCCGGGCGCGAGAGGGCCGTGGGCGCTGCCGTATGGGCCGGCCTGCTGATCAAGGTCTTGCTGGAGACACCGTGGGCCGCTGCCGTGCAGACCCTGCCAGGGTGGGACTTCCCCGTGGCCGTGGCCGCCCACGCCACGGGTCTGGTCAGCGGCACGCTCGTCGCGGGCCTGTGGGTGCTCGCGAAGGCGCGACGCCACGAACCGCGGTGAACCGCCGCGAACGCGACAATGTCGGCCTTGACCTGACACCTTGAGCCAAGCCCAGAAAGGACCCGAACCCATGATCACCCTGTGCGGATTCCCGATCTCCAATTACTACAACAAGGTCAAGCTGGCCTTGCTCGAGAAGGGCGTGCCGTTCGAGGAAGAACGGGTGATGACCGGCTCCAAGGACGAGGCCGTGCTGGCGGCCTCCCCGCTGGGCAAGATCCCTTTCATCCGCACGCCCCAGGGGGCTCTGTGCGAGAGCCAGGTCATCGTGGACTGGATCGAAGCGGCCTACCCGAACCCGCCGCTGGTGCCCGCCGACCCGTTTGCCGCCGCCAAGGTCCGCGAACTCGCCACCTTCATCGACCTGCACCTGGAATTGGTGGCACGCGAGCTGTACGCGCAGGCCTTTTTCGGCGGCAGCGTCAGCGAGGGCACCCAGGCCCGGGTGCGCAAGCAGTTGGAGCGGCACATTCCGGCCTTCAAGCGCCTGGCCTCGTTCGCGCCTTACGTCGCGGGCGACCGTTTCACACTGGCCGACTGCTCCGCCTGGGTGAGCCTGCCGCTGGTGGGAATGGCCACCAAGACGGTGTACGGGGAGGACCTGCTGGCGGCCCAAGGTGTGGACTGGAAGGCCTACGTCAAGCTCGTCGGCGAGCGTCCGAGCGCGCAGCGCGTGGCGGCCGATCGCAAGGCTGGCTCCCTGGCCAAGACATCCTGATCTACCGGCCGTCGTAGGCCGCCGCCCGGGGTAAACGCCCCCGCAAGCCGCCCCCGCCAGCAGCCTCAGCCCGCAGTCGCTGCCGCAGCCGCCTTCTGGGCCAGCGCCTGCGTGACATCCTTGCGGTAGCGGTTAAGTTCCTGCACGCTGGCAAAGCTGCGCTCCATCAACAGCCCCAGGTTGTGCAAGATGCGATCGACCACCTTGCCTTCCCAGGCGCTGTCGAACTGGATCTGCTTGTCCAGCCAGCGCTCCAACCAGGCGGGGTCAGGCAGGCGACTTTGCACGGTGTCACGCGGGAACAGGCGCTCGTTGACGTGCAGATTGGTGGGGTGCAGGGCCTGCGCCGTACGCCGTGCGCTGGCCATGAGCACACCCACCTTCGCAAAGGCCGCGCGTGCCTCGTCGCCAAAGCGGGTCATGGCCCGCTTCATGTAGCGCAGGTACGCTCCACCATGGCGAGCCTCATCGCG
>CAYSOD010000624.1:0-2423 GCA_964432385.1 uncultured Rubrivivax sp. | reverse complement strand
TCAGCGCTGAGGCCGCTGGCCCACTGCGTCACAAAGCCGTCAGTGTCGCAGCGGTCCCAGCTTTCCTGCGCCGACACCCTGGAAGCGTGAGCCTTGGCCTCCAGGGCCTCGGCCTGAGCGATGTAGGAGGCGTTCTGCGTATCGGTCATCTCAATTCTCCCGTTCAGCCATTGCCCGCCAGCTTGTTGTAGCGATCTAGCCAATACTGCCCCTTGGCGAATGCCTTTTCGGCCTTAGCGTGGTCGCCCCGCTCTTCGGCTTCGTTAGCGGCGGCAAGCCAGCGGTTCCCGTTCGTCTCGGCCTGGATCATCTTTTCAGAATTGCTGGTAGTCTTGGCCATCTCTCATCTCCATCATCAGGTCTTCGGGCTCACTGCCCTGGGACGCTTGTCGCATAGCGCGACGGAGAGGTCAACGCCTAAATTTGCAGTTCCCGCAAAAAACATGGGCGGTCCTGCCAGCCGGGCCAATGGGCCTTCCAGTAGGTTTCGAAGCAGTGGACGGCGTAGGCGTTGCCGATCTTGACGGTGGCTGCGGCGTGAGCCCGGAGGTCCGGGTCGGTCAGCGATGGTCTGGAGAGGTCGAGGGGGCAGGCCATGTTGTAGTGCATCACGTAGGTGTGTCGGGCGAGCGCGGGGTCCTGGAGCATGAGGGCTGGCAGTACGACGCCGCCATAGGCCCAGATGGGGGATTTCTGGGCTTCTGGCAGCCTGCGCATCCACTCTGCGATGAAGGGGTTGCCGGGCGGGGAAATCATCAGGGCGTTGCAGATGGACTCCTTCTTGGCACTCTCCCAGGAAAAGACGAGGCGCCCCGTCAGCAACGAGTGTAGGGGGCGCATCGTGAGTAGGTCGGTGTCCATGTAGATGCCGCCATCCTCGTACAGGATGCTCAGGCGCAGCGTGTCCGACTGGTACTGCGGGTACTCGCCTTCCGGCATGTCCTCGCGAACGAAATCGACCAGGGTGGACAGTTCCTCCCAGTGGTCGATTTCCTTCGGATCGACGTTTGTCCAGAACCTGATCTTCGCGTCCGTTTGGATCGCACGGGCGCGCTTCACGGCTAGCAGGTTGAGCGCGGAGAAGGGACGCGTGCGCTCAGTGACTGGGTAGATGAAGTGGACGACGTTGGGCGCGGTCACACCTTGCGCTCCACGATGTGGAGCAGCTTCCCGTCCGGCCTGCGGACCTCAAACGGCGGCTGCGTGTAGCCGCCGCGAATGAGAGGAAGCTTGGGCAGCTTGATCCAAGTGCCGCCTTCCACGTCGAGCCAGTAGCCCCACTCGGTCGTGGGGTCCAACTGCGGTGCGTCTTCCATCAGTGCGTCACTCCCGTCGAGCCTGCATGGATTTCGAAGTAGGTGAAGGGGCACTCAGTGATCAGCCGTGCCATCTCAGCGGCGACGTTCTCCCGGTGCTGCGGGTGGACGTATGCGCAGATGGACATCGTGACCGCGACCGACAGTGCCATCACGCGATCAGGCAATTCGATCTGGTGCCTTTGCGCCAGTTCCTCCACGTGGTGGAAGATTTCCAGCGCGATCATGGCCATGCGTTCGGCATCATTATCATCGTTCATGCCGCGCGCCCCTTCTTCTCCAGCATCAGTTCCAGCATGCGGATGACGCTGACCGGCGTCGGCGTTTGGTTGCCAATCCACCGAAATGCGGTTGCGCGATGTACGCCTGCGATATCGGCGAAGTCTTCGGTGTGCAGGTTCAATTGCTCCAGCAGGTTGAGCAGGTGCTGGCCCGACGTATCAATCTTGGTTTTGATCATCTGAATTCTCCGGTCTACGGACGAGTGGTTCAGAAATCGGTAGGTCGATTTCGGCAAAGGGGTACTGTTCGTTGTCGCTGGAGCAGTAGGGCCAGCGGGGCCGGTCCTGCTCCAGGAAGTGCGGGCCGTCGTCGGGATCAGGCATGTTCCCGGACCCGCAGCAGCGCACGCTTGAGATGCTTGGCATCGCTCATGGCAAGACGCTTGCCGATCTCGTCGCCACCTGCTGCGTGGTGGAGCGCATCTGCGAGCGCCAGGGCTCGCATGGCTTGTAGCTGCTGGCCATCGGCGGCCAGTTCCCTGGCGCGGATTTCCAGCGCGGCGGAAAGCGCGGAGTAGCGGAAGGCGCGAGTAACCATAGGGCGATTCCTGGTGACGGCGACGGGTTGCGGTGGGCAAGTTGAACACAAGCCCACCGCCTCTGACAGTCCCCCGCTCATTCTGCTGGCTGCCAGCCAGAGGCGCCGACCGGCCAGTATCCGCCGCCGTTCTCACGGGACATGCGGTTGAAGCTCTTGGCCAGGGCGATAGCTGCATGAATTGCCGGGGGAACCGCGCGCGTGCTGTTCCAGGCAGGCACGGCAAGGTCGGCTTCGCGCAGCGCCATGACGCGGTAGCGGGCGATTTCGTAGCTTTGCGCTGCGGCG
>CAYSOD010000623.1:0-2430 GCA_964432385.1 uncultured Rubrivivax sp. | reverse complement strand
AAACGGCGTCGGCGCCAATATCAACAACGCCACGCGCCTCGGCGTAAGCCGTGTGCTGGACGCCATCCCGGTGGTCGGGGCCAACCGAGCCCGCGTGCGGTCCGCTGCTGCTGCAGGCATTCAGGAACAGGTCACTCGCCAAGCCAACCCAGCTTCAGCTGTGCTCACGGGCCAGCTTGCACGGACACAGGTCACGGCTTCTGACACCGATGCACGCACCAATCTCGTCAAGGCCCTGCAGGCCGCCAACAGCGCGCATGGGGGTGCAGGTTCCGACTTCGGCGCGTGGGACCGGGCACACCAGAGCGCCTTCTGGGGTGTCACACGCGCTGAGAACGGAGTGGGCCTGAGCGGAGACAAGCGTGCCAGCGTCTTCGCACGACCAGCCACCGACGAATTTCTGGCCCGTCAGTTCAACCTCCAAGGAGACGATGTTCTTACAAGTAAAGCTATAAAAGATGCGGTTGAGCGTCAACTCAGTGATTACAAGTCTAGCCTCCTAGATCTCGCTCAACAACAAGGTTATCGAGTTACTAGCACTCGTGCGGGTCGCTCTATTGACGCCAATGATCAACGCACTTTTATTCAGGGAATTGTGCGTGGCACATTCCCAGCAGACCAGGCTAATGACCGAGTGCGTGCCCAGCTGACGAGAAATCTGGAAGAAACGCTGACACGCAGTCCGAAAGGACAAGCAGATGCTGTTTATCGTCAAACCTTTGGTACGTTCAACGACTTCTACACCTCCCGCGCTTCTGCCATAGAGAGCGCCTCATCCGCACCACGTTTGACTCGTGAAATGCGCCGTGCTGGTGTTGAACAGACGCTGATCGATGGGCGTCAAGTTCGAGCGCAATACGTCCTGGGACTCGTCCGCCCTGGTAGCCAGGTGCAGGGCCCGGCCCACGCCGAACTGGCGCTACGCGAGTATCACGCCCGCGAGGTTGTGCGGTCGCCGCGCAGCATGTACACCGTCACCGACCGACTGGCAACAACCGCTGCCTCCGAGATCGCCGGACGTCCGGTCAACCGAGCCGAAGCCTTCCAGATCCTGGAGCGCGAGGGCTTCACCGGCGCTGTTGCGCGGAATCCTCCCGCCACTCGCGCCATCGGTCGCCGGCGGTCCGGCACCTCCGAGGGCGAGGCTGCGTACCAGCTCATGCGCCAGAACCCCGGCATGACGCTCGAGGCGGCCAAGCGCGAAGTGAAGCGACGCCGCGGCGACGCCGACCACTCCCCCGAGCTCGTTCGCACTGCGGCCTACCTCGCCGCCCGCGCCGACTTCAAGGAGAACCCCCGCCTGGGAAAGCCTTGCGGCGCCTCGCACATTCCGAAGGCGCATGAGTGCCGGAAAGGACAGAGCGCAGTGCCCCCCGAGAGCGGTAAACCGTCGCACCTGGGGGCCAAGATCGCCGTCGCCGCTGTCGTTGCTGCAGTTGGCGCCGTCGGTGTCACGGTCGCGCTAGACGCGCACCGCTTCTACAACGCCAAGGACTTGCCGAATCCGCCCGGATACCGCGAAGCGATCCGCACTGCCCAAGCAGGCGACCCCAAGGTGGGCTACGACGTAGCGATCGGCCGGCACTACGACAAGGTCGTCGCTGAACAAGGCTGGCAGCCGGGCGAGCTCGTCTACACCCGCTACGGCTCCGGCAGCAACAAGAAAGACCCTACCGGCCACTTCGCGGTCTACATGGGCAAGCAGGGCGATCGTCACCAGTTCGCTGACTTCGGTATCCGCAACAGTGCGCAGCGCGAGGGCGAAGTCAATCTCTACGAGTACGGGCCCGGCTCCAAGGGCGTTGCTCCCTTCGTGTTCGTCAAGGCCCCGCCGCTGAAGCGCGGCACCGCGCCCTACTCCTCCGAACAGATCCAACAGCGGGTGTTCTCCAGCCTCGGCGCTCGGATGAAGTACGACGCACTGGACAACAACTGTGAGACCTGGGCGCGGATGATCACCACAGGCCAGCCGCGCTCGGCCCAGGTTGAGCGCCTCAGCGTGTTGACCCGCGGTCTGTACCGCTTCTACGACCGCAAGACCGCCGGCGCACCACCGAAGGACATCCCCTCGGTGAAACAGCAGGCGCGCATCTTGGACATGCAGGCCCGTGTCGCCTCCGGAGACAAGAGCGCCCGCGCTGATCTCAAGGCGTTCCAGGCGCTGATCAAGCAGGGCAAGCGCACCGACGGAATGCAGCAGGACACCGAGGGCGACCTGCCGACCCCTACTGAGCTGCTCGACACCGCCACATCCGATGTGGACGCGCTGATTCGCACCAAGATGTACCTCATGCTCCTGATCCGCCAGGGAGAGGCCAGGGCTTATGGATCTCGTTGAGCGCTACAACCACCTTCTCCACACCTCCGAGAGCGGAACCATCACCATGCTGAACCGCGTCCTCGACGCGAGCTTCAACCGCCTGGTCCGCC
>CAYSOD010000622.1:0-2431 GCA_964432385.1 uncultured Rubrivivax sp. | reverse complement strand
GCCCAATTACTTTCAGGTACTGCAGCAGACCGTGAAGGAGGCGGGATTCACGGTTCCCATCGAAGAGCGGCCTGCCGACGGCTACGCGCAGTTCCGGACAGGCGAAAACGATCTGGCGAAAGGCAAGTTCCACAAGTTTGCGATGACCGCTGTGGGCTCCCGCAACCCTGGCATCTCTCTGAACCGGATGCGCGGAGGTTTCGTCGAAAGCGGCCACTGGAGCGGCGCTGAACACGACAGATACATGGCCTTATACCGTCAAGCCATGGTCACGCGTGACGCTGCGGCGCGCCGCAAGCTGTACCACGAGATGCAAGCCATCCTGCACGAGGAAGTCCCAGCGGTGCTGCCAGCAGGCGGTGACTCCGTGCTGGTGAAGCGCAAGTACGTTCGCAACCTGTCCTACCACCCGCAGATTTGGTCGGTACGGTTCGATGAAGTGTGGCGGGCCGCGTAGTACGTGCGCTGCTTCTGCCTCGAACGAAGCCCAACACCAGTCGTGCCCCACACAAAACGAAATGAATCCAATGAAATCAATCTCACGCCGTGACCTTCTATCCATTACCGCTAACGGCATCGTCTTGGCTGGCGTTGCTGCACGACCTGCGGCGGCTTGGGCGCAAGCCTCGCCCAAGCGTGGTGGCACGCTGGTGTATGCCAACTGCTCGGCCAACCGGCGAGGCGGTGACATCACCAACACCAAGCACCCGTACTACATGATCGACCTGATCACGCGGTGTGCCTACAACTCGTTGCTTTGGGTGGACGAGCGGCTGCAGCTGCGGGGAGAGCTTGCAAAGGCCTGGGGAGCGACCGACGACAAACTCGACACCTGGGAGTTTGTATTGCACGAGGGTGTGATGTTTCACGACGGTCGCGAGATGACTGCAGCCGACGTCGCTTCCTCATTCAAGCTGCACCAGGCACGCCACGGCTTTTCGTCACAGATTGCCGACACCACGGCGGTGGGCAAATACAAGGTGCGCTTTAAGCTCAAGCAGGGTAATGCTGAGTTCCCATACGTGGTGGCGGAGTACGACACCATGGTGATGCCGGCTGACGACAACATAGACCGGATTGGCCTGTCGGGCATCGGTACCGGTCCGTTCAAGATCGTCTCGGCTGACCCGCAGCGCCGCATGGTGCTTGAGAGGCATGACAAGTACTGGCGCAGTGGCGCACCGTTACTCGACCGGCTGGAAGTAGTCAACCGCGAAGGCCAGATGGAATCGGCTCTCAACGGATTCCGTGCCAGGCAGTTCGACGCAGTACTGAACATCGATCCTCGCCTCGTCAAGCAACTAGAGAAGGAACCTGACACTGACATACTGGGCGCCACCAGCGGCGACCATGCGGTGATCGTTATGCCCAAGCACCCCGGCTCACCGTTCAGCGACAAGCGTATCCGCCAGGCCCTTGCGCTGGCCATCGACCGTGAAGCAATCGTGCGCGTTGTGTACGGCCAGTCCGCCGGCTGGGTGGGCAATGACAGCCACTTGGTCGCTGCCGACGACAACTTTTCTGCGCGACCGGTCAAGCGCGATGTGGCCAGGGCCAAGAAGCTTCTGGCCGAAGCAGGCTATCCCAACGGAATCACCTTGCCCACGTTGTACTACGCACCCCAGTGGCCGGAGATGGCGCGCTATTTCCAGGTGCTGCAGCAAACCGTGAAGGAAGCCGGTATCACTCTGCCCATTGAAGAGCGGCCCAGCGATGGATACCAGAAGTTCCGCCAGGGCGACCCGGATGTATCAAAGGGCAATTTTCATAAGTTCAACTACACAGCGGTCGGGCCGCGTAACCCAGGCATCAGCCTGTTTCGCATGCGGCCCCTCAACAACGAGAGCGGGTACTGGTCCGGCCCCGAGATGGAGCGCTACATGAAGCTCTATGCCGATGCCATGGTCACGCGCGACGATGGCAAGCGCAAAGCGATCTACGCACAGATGCAGGCAATCCTCCATGAGGAAGTACCGGCGATCCTGCCTGCGGGTCGTAAGAACCTGCTTGTCAAGCGTCGCAACGTGCAAGGGCTGAAGAACCACCCACAACATTGGTCGATCCGCTGGGACGAAGTCTGGAAGGCCTGAAGTCGGCATAGCCATTGACAGCAAATTCCCGAACGGCATGCTCCTAAGCATTCTTCGCCGCGTTTTGCTGTCCGCAGCAACTTTGCTGGCGCTCGCTGTCTTCATCTTTTTGGCCACCGAGGTCATGCCCGGCGATGCCCTCGATGTGACTCTTTCTTCCGATGAACTCTCCAGCATGTCGCCAGAGACGCTTGCGAGACGCAAGCAGGAGTTGGGCCTAGACCGCCCCGCTATCGAACGTCTGGGAAACTTCTTGGTCAACGCGGCGCAGGGCGACTTCGGCCACACCATCATCTCCAAGGCTCCTGTTTCGCAGATCGTTGGCTACCCGCTGCGCAACT
>CAYSOD010000621.1:0-2439 GCA_964432385.1 uncultured Rubrivivax sp. | reverse complement strand
GCCCATCTCGTCGATCAGGAACTTGATCAACTTCTTGGCCTTGTCGCTCTCGGCCTCGTACTCGATGCCGGCGTAGATGTCCTCGGAGTTTTCACGGAAGATCACCATGTTGGTCTTCTCAGGCTCCTTCAGTGGGCTGGGCACGCCCTTGAAATACTGAATGGGCCGCAGGCAGACGTAGAGGTCGAGTTCCTGGCGCAGCGCCACGTTCAGCGAACGTATACCGCCACCTACGGGCGTGGTCAGTGGCCCCTTGATCGAGACCACGTAGTCGCGGACGATGTCCAGCGTCTCTTGGGGCAGCCAGACGTCCGGCCCGTAGATGCGGGTGGACTTCTCGCCGGCATACACCTCCATCCAGTGGATCTTGCGGGTGCCATCGTAGGACTTGGTTACGGCAGCATCCACCACCTTGATCATCACCGGGGTGATGTCAAAACCGGTCCCATCCCCCTCAATGTAAGGAATGATGGGGTGGTCAGGGACATTCAACGAAAAGTCCGCATTGACCGTGATCTTCTTCCCGCCCTCGGGAACCTTGACGTGCTGGTACATGTAGTGGGTCTCCGCCTCTGGCTTTGTGAAGCCGTTTAAAACGCAAGAAATTCTAGTGGAGCCACCTGTCAACCGACTGACCTACCCGCGCGTTTTCAGGAGGCCTCCCCTCGAAGGGGGGTGAATTCAAAACTTTCGAAAGGTAATTCCATGTCCAAGATCCTGGCCGCCCTGATCGCCGCTGCGTTCTCTTTCGGTGCCTACGCCCAAGCCCCGGCTGCGAAGAAGGAAGAGAAGAAGGCTGAAGCCGCCAAGCCGGCCGCTTCCGCTGCCAAGAAGGAAGAGAAGAAGAAGTAATTCTTCGGTTCTCGGGCACGCCACAGCGTGCATCCTCGACAAAACGCCCGGGTTTACCCGGGCGTTTTGCTTTTCTGGTCTGGCGACCTCTTAAACGGACTCCGTCACCCGAAACAGTAGACCCAGGCCCGCTTCAGCAGGTCATGGCCCAGAGCCCAGATAGAACCCACGGCCAGCAAGGCGCCGGCCAAGCGCACCGCCAGCCGGTTCAAACGGGCGGACGCCATGGCTTTCTCGCCTCCAAGGCCCGCCCACCAACGCCAAAGCGCGGGCAGGGCCTGAAGGCCCAGGGCTGAAGGCACCGCGAAGGCGGCCATCACGGCCGCACCCGCCAACGGGCTGTTGGCCAAACCCGCCACGACCACAGCGGACTGCAGCAGGCCGCAGGGCCAGACCACCCAGGCCCCGCCGGCCATGCCGGCAGCCCACACCCCAGCGCGCGGCGCCCCGCGCCCAGGCGAGGCCACCGAGATGCCTGTCCCGTTGGCGCCCGCAACGGCCGGGCCCGCTCGCAACCGGCCAATTCGGGCCATCCAGCGCGGCTGCTCAGCTGTGAGGGCCAGCCACAAGCCCAACGCCAGCGCAGCCACATGCAACAGCGTCCATACGGGGCGTACCAGGGGAGCAGCCTGCCCGGCCCAGGCGAGCAACCCCACGCCAGCCGCGGCCAAGGCACCCGCCGCAGCGTATCCCGCCACCCGCATGCCGTGGAACGTCCACAACGCTGCGCCGTAGCGCGGTGCCAAGGTGGCCGAAACCAAAGAAGCTACAGAAATCTGGGAGGCAAGGCTGGCTGTGGAAGCGGAGGAAGCCGTCAAGGCCGCAGAACCTGCAGGTGAGGCCCCCGTGCACCGGCCCAGCAAGGCGGCGCAGGCGGGCCCGCACATGGCGGCGCAATGCGGCGCGCCTGCCAAGCCCATCAGAAAGGCCGTGAAGGCCAACGCCCAATCCATCTGCAGATGATCCGTGAAAACCCGCCCCCGTTCCGATCTTGCTGGGAATTCGTGCGCATACACTTTGTTCGGGTCAGGCCATTGGGGGTTTGACCTGGAACAAACAGCGGATGCCTTCAGAGGCCTGCTGACCACAAGAAGCAACAGACGGTTCCGCGCGGTGCGCGCCACGGGGGCTACCCCTGGCAGGGCCGAGTTGCAGGAGGCCACCCACATGTCCGTCGCCACTGCTGTACGCCTTGAGCCCTTCAAGGCGGCGTGCTCCAACTGCAACCTGCGCGAGCTGTGCCTTCCCGTCGGCTTGTCGCCCGAACAGGTGGGGCATCTGGATGAACTGGTGGCCACCCGTCGCAGCATCCCCCGAGGAGAGACCTTGTTCCGAACGGGCGACACTTTCCAGTCGCTGTACGCTGTGCGCACGGGTTTCTTCAAGACCCGCATCTGTGCCGAGGACGGGCGCGACCAGGTCACGGGCTTCCAGATGGCGGGGGAACTGCTGGGGCTTGATGGCATCAGCTCCGACCGACATGCCTGCGACGCCGTGGCCCTGGAAGACTCCACGGTGTGCGTGATTCCCTTCCACGACCTGGAAGGCTTGTCACTGCAGATTTCAGAGCTTCAGCGGGTCTTCCAC
>CAYSOD010000620.1:0-2443 GCA_964432385.1 uncultured Rubrivivax sp. | reverse complement strand
GCCGCTCGATGGCAGGAAATCCTGGAACAATGCGCGCTCGAGTCCGGCGGCCGCGACAGCCCCGGATCCGAAAGGGCCGCCCGCAGGGTTCGTGGCACCCGCCGAGCCCAAAGCCGACGAGACCAATGCGCAGCGCGCCAAGACCCAGCCTGGCAACAACGCGCCGTTCTGGCGTGATGTCCGCGAAAGTGGGAACAAGGAGGGCACGGTCAGCATGCCCATCGCCGAAGGCGGCGTGCTGGTGCAGCGCTTCGTGCAGTACCCAGGTTCCAGCCTGACCACCGCAGGTGAAGCCTGGCGCCAGGTGCGCAACCGCTGGATCATCCCCTACGGCGGCTCTCTGCTGTTGATCGCCACATTGGCCTTGGCCTTGTTCTACTGGCGCAAGGGCGCCCTGGGCGGGCATGAGCCCGACACCGGGCGCGTGATCGAACGCTTCACGCCGCTGGAGCGGGCTGCCCACTGGACCAACGCCATCGCCTTCGTGGTGCTGGCGGTGTCCGGCATCGTGATGGCCTTCGGCAAGTTCTTCTTGCTGCCTGTGCTGGGCTCCACGCTGTTTGGCTGGCTGAGCTACGGGCTGAAAAACGCGCACAACTTTGCCGGTCCGCTGTTTGCGGTGTCCCTGGTGATCGTGATCGTCACTTTCATCAAGGACAACCTGCCCAGCAAGGAAGACCTCACCTGGCTGCTGCGGGCTGGCGGCATGTTCGGCGGCGCCGAGGTGCCCTCGCACCGCTTCAACGCGGGCGAGAAGGGCATCTTCTGGGCCGGCGTCTTTGTGCTGGGCCTGGTGGTGGTGGCCTCGGGCCTGGTTCTGGACAAGCTCATTCCCGGCATGGCCTACCTGCGTGGCGACATGCAGATCGCCCACATGATTCACGCGGCGGCGGCCGTGCTCATGATGGCCCTGTTCATCGGCCACATCTACATGGGCACCATTGGCATGAAGGGCGCCTACAGCGCCATGCGCACCGGGTACGTGGACGAAGGCTGGGCCAAGGAGCACCACGCCTTGTGGTACGCGGACATCCAGGCCGGCAAGATCCCGGCACAGCGCAGCACGCCCGCGGGCGCTGCCACCGCCACCACGCCGCCCCAGGCTGCTTGAACGACTCCCGAGGAGCACGCACACATGAACCGCATAGCCACCTTCACCCTGGCCGGCCTGCTGCTGTCTTCTTCCATGGTCTGGGCCAAGCTCCCGCCCTTGTCCGATGAGGCCAAGGCCAAAGCGGCCGAGGCCGCGGCCAAGACCGCCCACACCGGCAAGGTCGATAACTACAAGCTGTGCAAGTCGATGGACGCCGTGGCCGGTCGCTACGCGGCAGAGGCCAAGAAGCAGGGCAAGAGCGTCAAGCCTACGGCTGGCCTGGCGCCCTGCGCTGACCCGGGGCCCTTTGTCTACCCGCCGCCGGCCGCGGCAGCTGCCGCGCCTGCAGCGCCCGCCAAGACCATGGCGGCGGCACCGGCTGCTGCGCCGGTCAAGAAGTAAGCTGCCCCAGGGCTGCGGGCTGCCTGGCGCGCCATGCCGCCTCCCGTGCATTCGAGCGTCGGCCTGGACGGCATCCTTGGTCGGGCAGGCCAGAGCGGGACCGGAACACCGACAGGGTTGCCCGCGGGCGCTGAACGGGCTTCCGGGCTAGAGTGCGCGGCCATGCCTGCCACGCCACCCGTGCCCATCCCCGGATCCCCACGCCTGACCGCTGCGAGCTGTGAACTGCTGCGCGAGATCCGCATCGTGGATGAGCACGGTGAGCCGCGCAGCATCCATATCCCGGCCGAGCGTGCGCTCACGGTCTTTGTCGACAAGCGCGAACTGGTCACGCTGATGACCCTGGGCGCGATGCCCGAGTTGTTGGTCCTGGGCTATCTGTGCAATCAAGGCCTGATCGAGCGGGCCGACGAGGTGCACTCCATCACGGTGGACTGGGACGTGGGCGCGGCTGCCGTCAAGACCCATTCAGGCATCAGCGACCTGGAGCGCAAGACCGCCACGCGGGTGGTGACCACGGGTTGCGGACAGGGCACCGTGTTCGGGGACCTCATGTCGCAAGTGGGCGCCTTGCGCCTGCCCGACGCTGCGGCCGCGCGGATCAGCCAGTCCACCCTGTACCGCGTGCTGGAGACCATGCGCCAGCAGGACAGCATCCACCGCAAAGCCGGCTCGGTGCACGGCTGCGCGCTGTTCCAGCAAGGGCGCATGCTGATGTTCGTGGAGGATGTGGGCCGCCACAACGCCATCGACACCATCACGGGCTGGATGGCCCTGCACGGTGTGCCGGGCGAGGACAAGGTGTTCTACACCACCGGCCGGCTGACGAGCGAGATGGTCATGAAGTCCGCGCGCATCGGCGTGCCCATCGTGGTGTCGCGCAACGGCGTCACCGCCATGGGCCATGAGATGGCCGAGCGCCTGGGCATGACCCTCTTCGGCCGGGCC
>CAYSOD010000619.1:0-2451 GCA_964432385.1 uncultured Rubrivivax sp. | reverse complement strand
GCTTCGAGTCTGGCGGGTTGGTGCTGTCCGGCGCCTGGTGGACGCCGCCAGCGCGCAGCTGACCGGGCGAACCATCGCCGTCAGCCGCATGACCGATCGCCCAGGACCACGCCGGGCCTGGCCGATGTGGCCGGCGCGCAAGCTCGTGATGTTGCTTGGGTGGCTGGTGATGTTGAGTGTGCCCGTGTGGGCTCAGGAACCACCAGCAGGTGAGCGCGACGCCGTCGTCGATCGGCGCTGGCTGGACGACCCCGGCAGCCACTTGACGCCACAGGCAGCGCTGCAGCGCGCGTGGACCCCGTTCACAGGCCCGCTGTCTCGCGGCTTCACGACGTCCAGCACCTGGGTGCGCTTGAAGATCGATCCGGCAGCCGCCGGCCCGGGCACCCTCGCGTCCGATCGCCGCCTGGTGCTGCTCATCATGCCCGGGCACCTGGACGAAGTCACCGTGTACCGGGTGGACCGGTTGTCGGAAGCTCCTGCGGTGGTGGGCGACAAGCAAGTGACCGGCGAGCAGCGGCCAGGCCCGCACCAGGGTCTGATGCACCACGCCGTGTTGTTCGACGATGGCGCAGCTCCCTTCGAGCTGCTGCTCAGATTGCGTACCCAGAGCAATCACACTCTGCATGTCCAGGCCTTGCGCTGGGACGACGCCCGCGACGTCGCCGCACGGCAGCAAACCCTGGTGTTTGCTTTCCTGATCTTCACGGTCATGGTCATCGGGTGGGCGGCCCTGGCGTGGGTGGGACAGCGTGCCGCGGTGCTGTCCCTGTTCATGGCCCATCAGGCCTCGGCGCTGCTCGTGGCTGTCACCCTCATGGGTGTCTTGCGGATGTACGGCCCCCCCGCGCTCGCACCCGCCTTGAACACCCTCACGTCGCAGGCCATTCCTTTCACCACCTTGTTGACGGTGCTGTTTCACGCGCGTTTGCTGGCCGATCTGGGTGCCCGCAAGATCGATGTCAAGCTGCTGCAAGGCACGGCGGTCATGCCTCTGGTGGCTTTGCCTTTGGTGGGATTCGGCTGGGTGACATGGGGGCTGCTGCTCGCTCACCTGGGCATCATCGTGCTGATGTTGCTGGTCATCGTTACCGCCTGGAGGACGCGTCCCTCCCACCCAGCCTTGGGTGAGCACCGCGGCACCTGGCGAAGCGCCTACCTCGTGGTGGTCTATCTGATGGTGGCGTCGATCACGATGCCGCAGTCCCTGCGCGTGTTGGGTGTGCTCTCCCTGGGCACCTGGACCTTTGGAGGATTCTTTGCCTACGGCTTTGCCGGCTCGGTGTTGATGGGCAGCCTGTTGCTTCTGCGCGGCAACGAAGCACGGCGCCGCCGCAGGAGCGAGGAATTGGTGTTTGCCCAGGCCCGGCGGGAGGCTGAAACCCAGCGGGCGCGTGCCGTGGAGCAGGCCGAGTTGATGACCATGCTCACCCACGAATTGAAGACCCCGTTGTCGGTGGTGAGTCTTGCATTGGGCATTGCTGGGCAGCAGCCCACCATACGAGAGCGCGCCCTGCGCGCCGTGGTCAACATGCGCGAGGTGATCGACCGATGCGCGCAGGCCGCGCGGGTCGATGATGATTCTGCGCAGCATGAATCGGCGCCAGCGCTCACGCCAGTGCCGCTGGAAGAAGTGCTTGCCGAAGTTCTGGGCGCGCAGTTGCAGGCCGCCCGGGTGGATGTGCAAACAGGCCACAGCCTGAGGGATGTCCTCTCCGACCGGCAGATGCTGGTGGTGATCGTGGGCAATCTTGTCGAGAACGCACTGAAGTACTCCCCCGATGAGAGCGTGGTTCAGGCCTCATTGGAGACGGCAACCTTCAAGGGCCGCGCTGGCGTGAGGCTGCGAGCGACCAACCGCGTGGGTGTGGCCGGCCGGCCCGACCCAGCCCTCGTCTTCGACAAGTACCACCGTGGACCGTACGCCCGTCATCGCTCAGGTTCTGGCCTGGGGCTGTACCTTTCCAGGCGCCTGGCCTACAGGCTGGGTGCCGAACTCTCCCTTTGCCCGAGCGAGGGTCAAGAAGTGAGCTTCGAGCTGTGGGTGCCGTCCTGAGCCGTCCTGTGGGGCATGAAAGGCTTTGCAATCCTTCAGTAATGGAGGTCCTGTACGGTGCAGTCATGATCATCCATCGGCAAGAGCCTTTGCGGGGCGTTGGCGCCTGGCGGCGCGTTGCCGTGCCTGCCTGAAAGTGGCGGTCGTGGACATTCCACCCCTTCGGATCGGCATCGTCGAGGACAACGACGACCTGCGAGCGTCTCTGGTGGAGGTGTTGCAGGCTTGCGGGCATGCGGCCACGGGCTTCGCGTGTGCCGAGGATGTGGACGGTTCACCCAGCGCCGCCGCATTCCATCTGCTCTTGTTGGACCTGAACCTCCCGGGCGGGGATGGGCTGCGTCTGGCCTCAAGACTCAGGCGCGTTCAGCCGAGCCTGCGGGTCATCATGATGA
>CAYSOD010000618.1:0-2457 GCA_964432385.1 uncultured Rubrivivax sp. | reverse complement strand
CGGCCTCTGGCATGTGCTTGGCGATGTAGTGCCGCTGTGAGGCCTCGGGCAGCATCCAGATGAAGCGGCTGTGTTCCTCTTGCCCGAGCCTCAACAGGCGGTTCAGCCCGCCCTTAGGCGGCTTCCAACCCGCCGTGCGATGGGTCAACACCTCGCGGACAAGCTGGCCGAGCGCGGCACTTACCTCGCCGGGGTCGGGCACGATATGAACGCGGCCGGCGCGGATGAACGGTTCCAGCTTGAGCAGCAGCAGGACGTTCTTGAGCGTCTGCATCTTGTGGCCGACCGGCGAATCGATGGGGCTGAACTCGGGCTTCATGCGCGTAGCCAGGAAGAACGGGCTCACGAGCACGATCTCGTCGACATAAGGAAGCCAGCCCAGCACCGTCGCCTCGATCGTTCTCGGATCGGCGATGCCGTAGTAAACCGAGCGCAGCTTCTTGGGATTGGGCCGCGGCAACAGTGAAGCTAGATCCGTGTCCTCGGGCCACAGGGCGACGAAGGCTTTGTGGATGCGTCGAACCTGATCGTCGCTCAGGGTGCGGCGCACCTCCTCCCAGGACACCCCGTTATGCAGGCCCAGGATGCCCTGAATGGCATTGCAGAACATTAGGTTGCGCTCGCGCAGGCCGTAGACCCCCCAAGAGGGTCGCTCGACGGCTGGCAACTGCTGACAGCAGTCCTTGTAGGCGTAGGCGCTGCCGCAGCCACAGAAATCGTTGGCTGCGATGTTCTTGCGCGGCGACTTGCGGGTCAGGAACTCGTGGGCCTTGGACCTACGGCCGTGCTCGTCCCAATACCCAGAACTGCCGTCCTTGTACCCGACATAGATCTCACCGCCAAAGCGCCAGAGGTCGGCCTTGGGCAGTAGCACCTTGGCGATCTGCGCCCACGAGCCGCTGAAGTGACGCTCTGGGTATAGCCACTCCTTGTTCGCGGCTGCAACGCAGCGCTTTGCGCGCGACTTGAGCAGGTGGTTGATAGCGATCACTTCGTCGCGGCTCAGCCGACGTTCGCGGATGAAGGCGTCCGTTCGCGCCATACCCATGCCGAGGTGCCTGGCGTTTGTGCGGAGCTGCGTCAGGTCTTGCCGGTCTGGCTCCTTGGCGTATTCGAGGTGGGTGAAGATCAGGCAGGTGTCGGCGTCCAGCGCGAAAACAGTCTGCGTGCCCAGCGATGACACCATCGGGTCCAGCGGATAGGCGCAGTCCGGGGACGCGGGATTGATCTGCGCGTTGTAGACCGTCACCGGATGGTCCGTCACGATGAACTTCACGTCCGAGTCTGCTGCCGAGACGACTTCGCGGACGCCCTCGGCCCACATCGTGCAGTGCATCAGCCGCAGGGCCTGCATCTCCTCCATTAGGTCAATCTGATCCAGCGCCCCGTAGCACGAGCGAATCCAGTCCAACCCTTTGGGCGTGCGCAACTTCTGCGCTGCCATGTGCTCGAAGAAGTCCTGGAAGGACTCGTGCATGTCGGCGTGGTTCCCGAGTGCGAAGGCACGGACTGCTTTCGCCCCCCTGTCATCGATGAAACCAAACAGGTGCTTCTCCACCTCGTCGTTGACCATCGGACCAAAATGCGTGGTGTACAGGTCGTACTCGACGAAGCATCTCTTCGTGCCCCATTCGTGAAGCGCCTTACGCGGCACTTGCCGGCCATCAGGCAGGCTGTTGAGATCCGGGTTCAGGTTGAGATGAAAGAGGCGAGACTGACCGGGAGCGAGGAAGCCCCGCTGGTACCACTGTGGGACGTAGTGGTTGTTCCGGGTCTGCTGATTGATCATTCGCCCAATTAACTCGCTTGGCGCTCGAATTGTCCGTCGACCGTGCGGGCTTGATGACAGTATCCGTACGCCGACGTGTTCGAGGTTGCTGGCATGGATTGGTAGCCCCGGAACCATCCTTGGTCAACGAATCTTGATGGCCGCAAGCAGCCCTTTGGTCAACCGAAAGACAGCCCGACGGGCAGCCTTCAAGAATACGCCGAGCGATACGAGTAGAAGAAGTGACACCCGGCAAGCCAGCCCATCGGCCAGCCCACCGGGAGTCCCCCTCACCCCGCCGTCACCACCTCCCTCCAGTCACTGGCCGGCAGCTCGATGAGCTTGCCTCCCAGCGCCTCGAAGTCGGTGGCGCGGTCGTAGTCCGTCACCTCCTGCGAGTAGTGGGTGACGGCGTTGACCAGGCCGTAGGCGGTGAGATCGCCTTCGACGATGAGATGCCGCAGCACCCCTGCCCGCTCGGTGTCGTTGAGCGTTTAGCGGTTGGCCAGCGCCTCCACGGCCTAGACCGGGTCACCGGTCCGCGGGATCTCGCGCGTCTTCTGCATCTTCAGCGCGATCTGCCGGAACGCGGTCTCCGAGACAGCCGCTTCCACCACGTCCCGCACCTTCAGGAAGAAGGCGCGGTCGTCAGCGGCAAGCGTGTCGTCGCGGTACACGTTGACCGACTC
>CAYSOD010000617.1:0-2458 GCA_964432385.1 uncultured Rubrivivax sp. | reverse complement strand
GGCGCCCAGGTCGACCTGTTGACCGCCTATGGCCCACTCACCTCGCACCAGCTTGTTGCCGCGCAGGAAGTCGTTGACCATCTGCCGGAACACGCCGCCTGGGAAGGGGATGTTGTCGGTCTCCCACTTGCCCATGCGCAGGTTACTGCGCACCACCTCTTCCTTGTCGGCCTGGTTCAGCAGGTTCATGGCGCCGGCCACCTTGCCGAAGGGGCGCAGGGCGCGTAGGGCGTTCTGCACCCACTCTGCCGGCACGTTGCCGTGGTGGGCGATGAGGGCCTCTTCGTCGAAGGACTCGCCCATCCAGGCCTTGAGCGACTCCAGGCCGTCGCTGTTGACCGGCGTGGCCATGCACACCAGGTTCTTCAGCGGTGACGTGCGGCTGCCGCCCTTGGAGGCCTTGGCTGTGCCCGCGCCGGCCCCTGCAGTGGGCTGCGCACCGGCCGACAGCGCCGCCCACAGCACCGCCAACAGTCCGCCCACGCAGTAGCCGATGATGGACAGCTCGCGCTCGCCGCTGTGCTGCAACACCTGCTGCACACAGGCGGGCAGGCGGTCCAGCACATGGTCTTCCAGCGTCAGGTGCTGGTGCTCCTTGCGCGGCCGGCCCCACTCGATCATGTAGACGTCGAAGCCCTGCTTGAGCAGGAACTCCACCATGCTCTGGCCCGGCACCAGGTCCAGGATGTAGGGCTGGTTCACCAGCGAGGTGACGATCAGCACCGGCACGCGGTACACCTCTTCGCACTGGGGCCGGAAGTGGTGCAGCTTGAGCGTGCCCTGGGCGTAGATGGTGTCCTTGGGCGTCACGCCCAGGGGGCCGGCCAGGCCGGCGAAGTCGGCCGCCGGCAGGCCCATGCGCTCCAGCGTACGCTGCACCGGGTTGGACAGCGAGGGCAGAGTGGCGGGGCGAGAGGTGGTGGGCATGGCGTGCAGTTCCTCAGGCCTTCTTGGTGCGCGAGCGCGCTGGCTTGGCCTGGGGCTCGGCCGCGTGTGCGGACACGGCAGGTGCGGGCGGACGCCGGGTGCGAGCGGGCTTGGCGAGGACAGTGGCCACGTCGGGGGTGCCGGCTCCCGCCCCAGCCTCGGCCACAGCGCGGGCGGCCAGCGCGTGGCTCAGTTGCGCCACCGCAGCCGCCAGCTGGGCCAGCCCGTCCTCCAGGCGGCCCATGCGCTCGTCCAGCGCCTCGAAGTCGCTGCGCGAAGGCAGGTTGGCGGCGGCCAGCGAGGCCTGGGCGAATTCAGAAAACTGGCGGTGCATGAGCTGCATCTCGTCCAGCTGCCGGGTGAGCGCGCCACCGGTGCGCTCGTCCTTCAGCAGCTTCGAGACGGTTTCGCTCCACTGCGCTTCGCTCTTGACGATCCAGTCGCGCCACATCTTTACCGGGCTGACAGCGTTCCAGTCGATGGTGTCCATCGCGGGTTCCTTTTTTGGGGGGTTGGGTGGGCCTGCGCGCGCGTGGCGGGCAGGCGGGCCACTGGGAGTTCAGGCCTTGAGGATGGTGCGGCCGCGGATGCGCCCGGCGCGCAGGTCTTCCAGCGCCTGTGTGGCGGTGTCCAGAGGCTGGCTCGTCAGCGGCAGGTCCGGCAGCACACCGGTGCGTGCGATCGCCATCAGCTCCTGCATCTCCTGCAGGCTGCCCACGTAGGAGCCTTCCACGCTCACCGCCTTCATCGACACCATGGCCGGCACGATGGGGGTGGCGCCGCCGAACAGGCCCACGCACACCAGCTTGCCGGCCTTGCGCAGCGCGCCGAAGCCGAAGTTGAAGGTGGCGGCCGCACCCACGAAGTCCACCGCCGCGGCCACGCCGCCGCCCGTGGCCTTGATCAGGTTCTTGAGTGCGCCGTCGGCCGTGGGGTCGATCACCTCGCCAGCACCCGCCTCTCGGGCGATGTCCCACTTGCTCTTGTCGAGCTCCACGACGATGGGGGACACGCCGAACATCTGGCGCGCCAGGCGGATGCCCGACAGGCCTACGCCGCCGGCACCGATGATCAGCAGCGGGTCCTTGGCTCCCACGGTGCCCACCTTCTTGAGCGCGCTGTAGGCCGTCAGGCCCGAGCAGGCGTAGGTGCAGGCCTGTTCCTCGGCCAGCGTGCCGTAGTCGATCAGGTACTTGGCGTCGGGCACCACCACGTGGGTGGAGAAGCCGCCATCGCGGTGGATGCCCAGCGCCTGCGGCCGGTTGCAAAGGTGCTCACGGCCTTCGGCACACAGCGAGCAGGTGCCGCAACCGATCCAGGGGAACACGACACGGCGCTCGCCCACGGCCACGCCCTGCGCGTCGGGGCCCACGGCCACCACGGTGCCGGCGATCTCGTGGCCCAGCGTGCGCGGGGGCTGCAGGGAGCGCGTCATGTCGAGCTTGTTGCCGCCGCCGAGGTCAAATTAGCCATCGTGCAGGTGCACGTCGCTGTGGCACACACCGCAGCTGCCGATGCGCACCACCACCTC
>CAYSOD010000616.1:0-2460 GCA_964432385.1 uncultured Rubrivivax sp. | reverse complement strand
ACACCGTGAGCCCGGGCTACATCGGCACCGACATGGTCCGTGCCATCAAGCCCGAAGTGTTGGAAAAGATCGTGGCCACGATCCCCGTCAAGCGCCTGGGTACACCCGAGGAGATCGGCTCCATCGTGGCCTGGCTGGCGGGCGAGGACTCCGGCTTCACCACTGGCGCTGATTTCAGCTGCAATGGTGGACTTCACATGGGGTGAGGCTGGACGTCAATCAGTCCCTGCGGACTGATTGACGCCTGCCGAACCGGGCGAGCTCTGCGAGCCCGTGGGGCAAGGCCAGACGGCCTTCCACCGCAAAGAGCGCCTTCGGGCGCTCTTTGCTTTTCAGCTCACCCCACCGATGAAGAACTTGATCACGCCCTTGGCAGCGAACCCCACCAGGCCGAAACCCAGCGCGAGAAACAGCACAAAGGTGCCGAACCGGCCCGCCTTGGACTCGCGCGCGAGCTGGAAGATGATGAACACCATGTACAGCATGAAGGCGCTGACCCCGAAGGTCAGGCCGAATTGCGCGATCTCCTCTTCGCTGAAGCCGAACATGGTCTGAAACAGGCCTGATGGTCAGCGGCCTGACGCAGGGCTCAGTGCCATGGTCGGGTCTCCAGCCCCGCGGGATTCACCAGGTCGCGGTAGGCGTGCCAGCTGGCATGGGCCAGCCAGGGCACGATGGGAATGAGCCCCAGCAGGCCCGTGGCCATGCCCAGCAAGGTCAGGCCCATCAGCAGGGCAGCCCACAAGGCCAGTGGGCCGGGGTTGTCCATCACCACCCGCCAACTCGTGAGCACCGCCGTCAGAACGCCCACCTGCCGGTCCAGCAGCATGGGCAAGGCGATCACGGTCGAGGCAAACACCGGTGCCGCGAGCACGCCCCCCAGCGCGAGCCACGCCTCAAACAGAAGCGATTGATCGGCCAGCACCACATGGCGCAGAAAGTCTTGCGGGTTGCGGATGGGCACGGGTGAAAAGCTGGTGATCAGTGAGGCCGAGGTCGCCACCCATCCGGTGCCAGCGAAGGCGAGCAGCACGCCGAAAACCACCAACCGTCCATCGGTGGGCTTCCATACGCTCAGTGCATCCACCAGCCGGGGCACGCGTTGGCGATCCAGCGCGCGGCTGATCTCGTACAAGCCTGTCGCCAGAACAGGGGCCACGATCAGGAAGCCCGAGAACGCGCCTGACAGCAGCCAGAAGCGATCGTGCGCCAGGCCGATCACCACGGCGCCGAACAGGGCAGCAGCCAGACCGTGCAGCAGGCCGGGCGTTGGGCAGCGCTTGAGATCGCGGGCGCCCTGCGCCAGCCAGCTCAGAGGTCGCCCCAGCGGCACGCGCCGCGTGCCGAACATGCGGGACTCGGCAACGGAGGGCAGGTGCAGCATGCGCTTGAGTCTATGCCGCAGGGGGTGCCGGACCCTTGATCTGGGACAGGCGCAGCGCCTCGGTGGCTGCGGCCTGCAGGTCCTGATCGCCGCCACTGGCGATCAGGATCGTGGGCGCGACGTCGAAGTGCGCAAAGTTACGCCCCATGGAACGAAGGTAGATGGGGTCGTAGTGCTCGCACAGCAGGCTGGTCACCGCCTCCTTTAGTCGGCCGGTACGCGCTGCGGTCTGCCAGCCTTCGACGACGGTATGCCCGCGCACCTCCCGCAGGCTGTCCAGGCGCTCGCACAGCAGCGCCGGGTCGCGCGCGAAGTGGGCGTAATCCTCCATCAACAGGCTCACGCGCTCCGGTACGGGCATCTCCACGCGCAGGCAGGAGGCCGCACGCATGTGCTGAAGCAGGGCCTCGGGCACACGCAATCTGCCAATCAGCCGGCTTTCGCTTTCCACGAACACGGGCTGACGGCGGTCCAGGCGCTGCAGCAGCGACCACAGCCGGGTCTCGAACTGCCTCTGCGATGGTTGATGTGCGTCCGGCAAGGCGCCCAGAACCGACCCTCGGTGCTGGGCCAGGGCCTCCAGGTCCAGCACCTGCGCGCCCAGCCTGGCCAGCGCCTGCAGCAACCTGCTCTTGCCACTGCCCGTCTTGCCGCAGATCAGACGCAGGTCCAGGTCGGTACCGGCGGTCTCCAGGTCCGCCACCACGCGCCTGCGGAATTCGCGGTAGCCACCCTCCAACACGTGCACGTCAAAGCCCACCTGGCCGAGTACCAGGGCGAGTGCGCCCGAGCGCTGGCCGCCCCGCCAGCAGTAGATGAGCGGGCGCCACTCGCGGGGCAGCGCCGGGGTTTCGCGCTCCAGGTGGCGGGCGATGTTGCGGGCCACCAGCACGGCCCCTCGCTTGCGGGCCTCGAAAGGCGAGACCTGCTTGTATTCGGTGCCCACCAGGCGACGCTCTTCGTCATCCAGGGAGGGCCAGTTCACGGCGCCGGGCAGCTGGTCCAGGTTGAACTCGCTGGGGCTTCGGGCGTCGATCACGGCGTCGACCACCTCTTCGCCGCGGTGGGCGGGGAGG
>CAYSOD010000615.1:0-2461 GCA_964432385.1 uncultured Rubrivivax sp. | reverse complement strand
CAAGCCCTGTGAGGACGGCTTCAGCCCATCGGCCAAGCGCAGGATGCCGGCTTGGCGCAGTTCCTCGTTGAAACGCCCCATCGCTGCCATCATTTCCGCCGACGGCAGCGTGCCGCTTTCACTGTCTTCCGTGGCCTTGACCAGCACCATCACGCGCATCTTCAGATTTCCTGTTCAGTGGCGACCGCCTGCTTGCAAGATGTCTGAGAAGGCGATCTCGCGACGGCTCTACTTCCAATCTACTTCCAAGTGTCCGCCGGCGCGGCGAACGCCATGCGCGTGCGCTTGTCGAACAGACACAGGCTGCGCCCGGGTTGATCCCGCATGTGCGGCTGCGGGTACACGCCAACGATCAAGGCCGCCGTGAGCCCCACACTGTCGTCGTACTCGATCAGGTCGCCAGCCAGCTTGGCGTTCTTGAGGCCGCTGGCCTGCGTGCACTTGGCAACCACCTCAGCCTTGTGCCGGGCCCAGGCCTCAGGTGACGAGGCTTGCGTGGAGAGCGATGTGCCTAGGCCCGCCAACGCGCATAAGGTCAGCAGAAAGTGTCTGGGGGATGGCATGACAGCAGAAAGAAGATGGCGAAGCCTTGACTCCAGGGTAGGTCCCAGTAGAAGGGTTGGGCCTCGCCTTACAGGTTTGCCATGAAGTCTTCGGCAGAAACGTCAGCTTGGCGGAGCAGCCCTGCCAACGTGCAGACCTTGAGTTCGCTGTGCATCGGGATCACGCAGCCCCGAGTCCCCTTGCGGGCGACCACACGGCTACCGCTCTGGCGTACCTTCTCGAAGCTGAGTCGCAGCAGTACCTTGAGTGCCTCGCAGCCCGATACGCAAGGGAGCATAGGCATGCGCCGGGATGCTGAACGTGGTGACCAGCGGATGACCGCGTGAGACCGTAGGGAACTCTTCCAGGTACAGAGCAGTGGCCTACCGCAGGTTGGCCACTGCTTCCTCCACGGTGTCTCCCTGCGTGGTGGTGCCAGTTTCGGGGTTGAGGGCGATGTAGCCGCCTTCTTCCGCGGGTGTCAGGACAGAGGTGAGTTCCATTGGCCGAGCTCCGATGAGGATTCAGGAGCAAAGTGTCGCCGATGGCGTGGGATGCGAGGCCTCACTTTGGAGCTGAGCCGACCGCGGAGGCAGGGGGCCAACTGGCCACGGAGGGTCGATGACAGCGATGCAGGCAAGAATGAAATGATGCCCGGCGCAGCCACGCCGAAGCACGTCCGGTTGAACGAGGGGCTGAGTGCCTTGCGACCTGTGAGCATCAGAGGCCTCATGTCTGTACAATAATGCGTACAGATTGGAGCAGCACCATGGATGCAATCACCTACTCCTCGGCGCGAGCCAACCTGGCCAGCACGATGGACCGAGTCTGCAGCGATCACGAGCCCCTGATCATTACCCGCAACGGCGAGAAGGCCGTGGTCATGCTCTCGCTGGAAGACTACAAAGCGCTGGAAGAAACCGCGTACCTGCTGCGTAGCCCAGCCAATGCCCGACGTCTGCTGAGCTCGATGGCACAGCTCAACGCTGGCAAGGGAATCCCGCGGGAGCTTGCCGAGTGAAGCTGACGTTCTCAGATGAGGCATGGGAAGACTACCTGTACTGGCAAAAGCAAGACCGAAAAATGGTGGAGCGAATCAACAAGCTGATCAAGGAAGTACAGCGCGACCCATTTGCTGGCGTAGGCAAGCCAGAGGCACTGAAACATGCCCTCTCAGGCTTCTGGTCGCGCCGTATCACGGACGAACACCGAATGGTTTACCGCGTGACCGACGATGCACTCGAGATCGCGCAGTTGAGATTTCATTACTGAATCCTGAGGCACCCAACGTTCGAGGTAACCTGCCGTAGCGGGTCAGGTTGACCGGGTTAGGCAGAGCCGGGACGCCTTCGAAGTTGGTGTGCACGGAAGGCGCCCTCCTATTCCGCCTGCTTGAACTGCACGACGTTTCCCTCGGGGTCCCACCCATCGAGGACCACGTGGCCTCGAAAGTGCCAGGCTGCCGACTCGGGCTTGAGGTATCCACCGGTAGCCTCCACCGCCCTTCGTACGGCCGCTAGACTGGCCACCACGAAAGTGGGCTTGAACGGGGTCTCTTCCCTCGGTGCGGGAGGCTTCGCAATCGTGATGCTCGCGGCGTACTTGCGCGGGATGGTATGGATGACCACTTCGTAACCATGACCGCGGAGGAGGTCATGTGATGTATCCGATTCAAGGACGTCGAGGCCCAAGGTTTGTTGGTAGAAGGCAGAGACGCTCTTCTTGTTTTTCGCGAAGATCACCAGCCCTTGTTGTGTCATGCCTTGCCCCTGAGCATTCAGCGCCACGGAAGTGATCGGGTCGACTGCGCTGCCTAACGTGAAGCTAACCGGCGTGCGGCAGCGGGCGGCGACCGGGCCAGAATGAAATGAGGCCCGGGCGACGAACGCTGTTGCACGTCCGGTTGAGCGTAGGGTTA
>CAYSOD010000614.1:0-2463 GCA_964432385.1 uncultured Rubrivivax sp. | reverse complement strand
ACCGCCACTGCGCCCCGTTCGCCCCACCGCTGTGCGCCGCCGCCGGCACGTAGAGCAGGAAGCCGCTGGCCAGGGCCCCCAGCACGAAGTACTTCATTGCCGCCTCGGTGCTGCGGCCATGATCCCGGCGCAGCGCGGTCAGCGCGTACAGCGACAGGCTCATCACCTCCAGACCCAGATACACGACCAGAAAGTGGTTGGCCGAGCACATCACCGAAATGCCCAGCAGCACGAACAGCGACAGGGTGAAGAACTCACCCTTGAGCATGTCGCGCGAGGCCAGGTACGGCTGTGCATAAGCCACGGTCACCGCCATGGCCAGGCAGCCGAAGCAGGCCAGCAGGTGCCCCATGGGATCGGTGACCACCATGCCGTTCATGCCGTAGAGCGTGGCCCCGGACTGTGCGAAGAACAGGTGCATGGCCCCCACCAGGACCATCGTGGCCTGGGTCAGCCAATAGGTCAGCCGCCGGGCCGGATCGGTCACCCACAGGTCGACCACGGCCACCAGGCAGGCCATGGCCAGCAGCACGATCTCGGGGTAGACGACGAGCCAGTTCATCGCATTCATGGGAAGGGCCTGCCTCAGGGCAGCTTGCTTTGCGCCACGTGCTTGAGCAGCTCGGTGACGGAGACGTGCATGACGTCGGTGAAGGGCTTGGGGTACAGGCCCATGGCCAGCACCGCCACGGCCAGGACGGCCAGCATGGTGAATTCGCGGGCGTTGAGGTCCTGCAGATCGCGCACGTCGTCGTTGGCCACGTCGCCGAAGTACACGCGCTTGACCATCCACAGCGAATAGGCTGCACCGAAGATCAGCGCGGTGGCCGCAGCTGCCGCGATCCAGAAGTTGGCCTTGACAGCACCCAGGATGACCATCCACTCGCCCACGAAGCCCGCGGTGCCCGGCAGTCCGCAGTTGGCCATGGAGAACAACACGGCAAAGGCCGCGAACTTGGGCATGGTGTTGGCTACGCCACCGTAGGCCGCAATCTCCCGCGAGTGCACGCGGTCGTAAAGCACCCCGATGCACAGGAACATGGCGCCCGAGACAAATCCATGGCTGATCATCTGCACCAGCCCGCCACTCACCCCGAGTTCATTGAAGATGAAGAAACCCAGCGTGACGAATCCCATGTGCGCGATGGACGAGTACGCCACCAGCTTCTTCATGTCCTGCTGCACCAAGGCCACCAAGCCGATGTAGACCACGGCAATCAACGACAAGGCGATGATGAACCAGGCCCACTCGCGGCTCGCATCAGGCGCAATCGGCATCGAAAAGCGCAGGAAGCCATAGGCACCGAGCTTCAACATGATGGCCGCCAGCACCACCGAGCCTCCCGTAGGCGCCTCCACGTGAGCGTCGGGCAGCCAGGTGTGCACCGGCCACATCGGCACCTTCACCGAGAAGGCCGCGAAGAAAGCGAAGAACAGCAGCGTCTGCGCGTCCAGCGGCAAGGGAAGCTTGTGCCAGGCCTGGATGTCGAAGCTGCCGCCAGATTTGAAGTACAGGTAAACCAGAGCCACCAGCATCAGCAGCGAGCCCAGCAGCGTGTACAGGAAGAACTTGAAGGCCGCGTACACCCGCCGCGGGCCGCCCCACACCCCGATGATGATGTACATCGGGATGAGGGTGGCTTCGAAGAAGACGTAGAACAGCAGGCCGTCAAGCGCCGAGAACACCCCCACCATCAGGCCCGACAGGATCAGGAACGCGCCCATGTACTGGTTCACGCGCTCGGTGATCACCTCCCACCCGGCGATGACCACGATGATGGTGATGAAGGCCGTGAGCAACACGAACCACACCGAGATGCCATCCACGCCGAGGTGGTAGTGGACATTGAAGCGGTCGATCCAGGGCAGGTTCTCCACGAACTGCATGGCCGGCTTGGCCACGTCGAACCCGGTGGCCAGGGGAATGGTGACCAGGAACGACGCCATGGCGCCCAGCAGGGCCACCCACCGCACCACCTTGGCGTGCTCGTCACGGCCTGCCGCGAGCAGCAGTGCGCCCACCGCCACCGGCAGCCAGATGGCCACGCTCAGAAGACCCATTGAACTCTCTCCGCCTCTTGCGTTTTGTGTTGTGCCGCCGCGCGCTTCACCGCGCCAGCATGACCGTCAGGTGCGGCCAGAGCTTCCAGGTGAGGAATCCGAACACGCCCAGCACCATGGCCAGTGCGTACCAGTACAGCAAGCCCGTCTGCACCAACCTCACCAGACCGGAGAGGGCACCGACCGCACGCGCCGACCCGTTGACCACCGCGCCGTCGATCAGCGCCACGTCCCCGCCCTTCCACAGGCCGCGGCCCAGCACGCGGGCACCGGCAGCCAGCACGTGCTCGTTGAACCAGTCCATGTAGTACTTGTTCTCCAGCAGGCGCACCACGGGCGCCAGGGCCTTGCCGATGGCCGCAGGAATGGCGGGCTGCTTCAGGTAGAACCACCAGGCCACCA
>CAYSOD010000613.1:2390-2469 GCA_964432385.1 uncultured Rubrivivax sp. | reverse complement strand
CCCATGGGCGGCGTCAGCAGGCCGATCATCAGGTTGAAGATGACCACCATGCCCAGGTGCACCGGGTCCACGCCCGCGG
>CAYSOD010000613.1:0-2380 GCA_964432385.1 uncultured Rubrivivax sp. | reverse complement strand
CCATCAAGGGCTTGGCGATGATGGGCGCGATCACCAGGATGGCGGTGGTGCTGTCCAGAAACATGCCCACCACCAGCAGCAGCAGGTTCACCAGGATCAGCAGCACCCAGGGCTCGGTGGAGATGGACAGCATGAACTTCGTCATGGCCTGCGGCACCTGCTCCACCGACAGCACCCAGCCGAACAGCGCAGCCACGGCCACGATGATCAGGATGGCCGACGAGGCGCGCAGGGTTTCCAGCGCCGCGCTGATCAGGCGGGCCCAGGTGAGCTCGCGGTAGAACAGGCTGCTGATCAGCAGGGCATAGGCCACGGTCACCGCGGCGATCTCGGTGGGCGTGAACCAGCCGGCGAGCATGCCGCCGATCAAGATCACCGGCGCCATCAGCGCGGGCAGCGCAGGCTTCATGTCGGCCCACAGCCGGGCCCAGCCGGGCCAGCGGTCGGCGCGCGGGTAGCCCCGGCGCACCGAGAGCCAGGCCGTCATGATCATCAGCGCGGCCACGCACAGCAGGCCCGGCAGGATGCCGCCCAGCAGCAGTTGGATCACCGATACGCCGGTGACGGTGCCATACAGGATGAGCGGGATGCTCGGCGGAAAGATGGGGCCGACGATGGCCGAAGCCGACGTCACCGCGCTGGCGAAGGCCGGGTTGAAGCCCTTGGACTTCATGGCGTCGATCTCGATGCGGCCGATGCCTCCGATGTCGGCCAGGGCCGAGCCCGACATGCCGGCAAACACCAGGCTGCCGAAGATGTTGACCTGCGCCAGTCCGCCGGGCAGCCGGCCCACGGCCGTGTCTGCAAAGCGGTAGATGTGCTTGGAGATGCCGGCCGTGTTCATCAGGCTGCCCACGAACAGGAACACCGGCACCGCCACCAGCGGGAAGGAGTCCAGCGCATACAGCGCGCGCTGCGCCACCATCTGCAGCGGCAGGTCGTTGAGCAGCAGGTAAGCGATGCTGGGCAGGCCGATGGCCAGCACCACCGGGAAGCCCAGCATGAACAGCGCCAGGAAGGCGAGGACAACGAGGAATCCGCTCATGGGGTGATCTTGTTCCGAAGCTCAGGCCAGCGTGGTCTGTTTGCTATCAGCGTGGCCCTGGCGCCAGGTGCGCCGCAGCTGGGCCAGGCTTTCCAGCGTCAGCAGGGTCATGCCCACGGTCATCGGCGCCATGAACAGCCAGTACGGCATCTCCAGCGTGGCCGTCTGGTTGCTCAGGTTGTTGCGGATGGAGACCACCGAAGCCACCGCCATCAGCCCGAACATGCCGGCGGCCGCCACGTCGATGACGATCTGCACCGCAAAGCGCAGCCTCGCAGGCAGCATGGCCTGGAACTCTTGCATGCGGATCTGCCCACCCTCATGCGTGACATGCGCTGCTCCCAGCAGGGTCAGCGCGATCAGGAAGTAGCGGGTCAGCTCCTCCGCACCGGACATGGGCACGTTGAAAACGCCGCGCATCACGATCTGCAGGCTGGGAGTGAAGATCAGCGCGGCCAGCAACAGCAGGCAGGCCACGACGGTCAGGCGGCGCAGGGTTGACATGAGGTCTCCCGGTAGGGGCCGTGATTCAGGCCGCGCAGGGCATGAAGCCCGCGCGGCCCTCTCGTCACTTGACGGCCTGGATCTGCTGGATCAGCCCCGTCCACTCCGGGAAGTCCTTCAGCACCTGGGCGTTGACCGCCTGGCGGAACGCGCCGAGATTCAGGCCCTCTTTCTCGCCGACGAAGACCATGCCCTTGGCCTCCAGGTCCTTGCGATAGCGGTCGAAGCTCTCACGGTCCCAGTCCAAGGTCTTCTGCCCCACCTCGGCCATGGTGTCCTCGATGATCTTGCGGTCACCCGCGGGCACGCCCGCCCAGATCTTCTCGTTGACGAACACCGACAGCACCGATTGCATGTGGCCGGTGAGCATGACGAACTTCTGCACCTCGAAGAGCTTGAGGTTGAAGATGTTGGGCAGCGGGTTCTCTTGACCGACCACGAGGCCGGTGGCCAGCGCGGTGGCCAGCTCGGACACCTCCACTGGCGTGGCCACGGCACCCATGCCGGTGAGCATGGACGACCACAGCTTCACGGGCACGCCGCGGTACTTCTTGCCCTTCATGTCGGCAGGGGTCAGGACCTTTTCCTTCGAGGTCAGGTGGCGCGTGCCCTGGAAGAAGCTGCCCACGATGCGCATGCCGCCCTTTTGCACCAGCTCGGCGTTGATGGCTTTCAGGGCCTCCGAGGTGCGCGAGTCGGTGGCGCGCAGCGCGTGCGCGGCATCGCGGTAGATGAAGGGCGCGTTGAAGACGGCCGTGTTGGGCAGTATCTTGCCCAGCGAGGCGAAGTCATGGTGGCCCATGGCGATGGCGCCCGACTTGATGCCGTCCA
>CAYSOD010000612.1:0-2471 GCA_964432385.1 uncultured Rubrivivax sp. | reverse complement strand
GGAGAAGCTCAAGCTCAAGGGCATGGGCGTCCATTGGGGGATGACGACCTCGCGGGCCTGGAAATCCAGCGCAGGCGCCGAGGCGGCCGCTCCCGGCCCTGCGGCCTGGGCCGGTCGCGCCGATAAGCCCGCTGCGGAGGGCCCCGACGCTCCGCGCAAGGCCACGCTCCAGATGCCGGCCCCCGCCGCCACCACCACCAGCAGCCCTGCTGCCCACCACCATGCCTTCTTCATGCCTGCCCCGCTTGTACGCGCAGCAGTCTAGTGGGCCTGCGAGCTGGCAGTGGGGCGCTGCGACGGACGGCATCGCAGCGCGACGAACGGCAACTTTTTGGCGGCTGATGGCATCGGCCTGCGGGCCGCAGCCCAACAGCGCCCAGCGCCCGTGCCTGCGCTGTGCCCGAAGCGGCGGACAATCGCCCCAGCCCGAACGGCCTTGCATTTCACCAACATCCAAACTTGCAGACCATGAACATCAAGACCCTGGCGACCGCCTTGCTCGCCTGCGCCACCCCTGTGCTGTGCCAAGCCGGCCGCCCCCTGCAAACCGAAGATGCGGGCATCCTCGAGAGCAAGACCTGCGAGATTGAAGGTGCGGCGGGTCGCGTCCGCGCAGCCGGTATGCCCTCGGTGCGGGACACCGCATTGCAGTTCGCCTGCGGCGTGGGCGCCAACAGCCAGGTGGCGCTGGCCGTGTCCACCACCTCCGACGGCCCTGACCGGGAGCACGGCCTGCGCTTGGGCGGCAAGTCACAGTTGTGGAGCGCTGCAGGTGATGACGCACCGGCGCTGACCCTCGCCTGGGGCCTGTCCAGCGCGAAGGCCACCACCGGTGGATGGAAGACAGCGGCGGTGGAAGCGCGCGCAGTGATGAGCATCCCGGCAGGCCCACTGACCTGGCACCTGAACCTGGGCCATGAGCGGGACACGCGGGCCCGCAGCAGCTCCACCGTCTGGGGCCTTGCCGCCGAGCACGAGGGCTTCGGTGCCCTCGCTCCCATGGCCGAGTTCTTCGGCGACGACCGTGGGGGCGCCTGGTGGAACCTGGGCTTGCGTTACACGATCGCCAAGGACAAGGCCTTCGTGGACGTCTCCTACGGCCGTCAGATGAGCAGCGGCACGCCCAGCCTGGTGACGGCGGGTTTCAAGCTGGTGTTCTGAGCGGCGCCGGGTGGCGCGCCATGCGCCAGGCGCAGAGCCACCCCAGCGCTGCTGCACCGCTGGCCGCCCAGAAGGTGGGCTTGTAGCCGACGTGCTCGATCATCCAGCCGCCGCCAAAGCCCCCCAGCACGCCCGACAGGCCATACCCCAGGATGGTGTACAGCGCCTGGCCACGCCCACGGGCCCGGCCAGGGAAGAGACGGTGGATCATGGAAATGCAAGCGGCATGGTGCGCGGCAAAGGTCACCGCATGCGACATCTGGGCCAGCAGCAGCACCCAGCCCAGGTGCCCGGCGCCCGCCGTTGCGGCAAAGCGCGCGGTGGCCACGGCTGCCACCACCTGCAGCCAGCCGTTGGGGCTCAGACGGCTGAAGAAGCGGCCTTGCGTCCAGAAGAACACGATCTCCATCGCCACCGCCACGGCCCACAGCACCCCGATGGCCGTCTTGCCGTAGCCCAGGTGCACGAGGTACAGCGACAAGAAGGCGTACAGCGCCGTGTGTGCCAGCACGGTGAAAAAGATGGACGCGAAGAACCAGGCCACCTCGGGCTGCTTGAGCAGTTGCAACACGGCCGGTGCGGGCTCGTCGTGCGCCACCTGCTCGTGCCCGCGAGGCAGCCTGGTGGCGGCCCACAGCAACAGGCCGTTCATGCAGGCCACGATCCACGGGAAGGCGCGCACCCCCAGGCGTTCCAGCACAAAGCCGAACACCGCCACGGAAGCGATGAACCCCACCGAACCCCACACCCGCACCCGGCCGTACTTGCCCGCGTCCAGCCCCTGGCTGTTGCTAAGCAAGTGCGCCAGCGAGGTCTCGTACAGCGGCACGACACCGCTGTTGGCCAAGAACAAGAAGGCCGTGACGGCGGCCACGGGCCACAGGCTTTCCACCATCAGCAGTGAGACCGCCGACAGCACGCACCCGAGGCACGCCAGTCGGATCAGCGCAACGCGCCGCCCGGTGTGGTCACCCAGCCAGCCCCAGGCGTAGGGCCCGACGATGCGGGTGCAGGACTGCAGGGCCGAGATGCCGCCGATGGCCCAGGTGGTGAAGCCCAGCTCCTTGAACCACAAGGGAGCGTAAGGGTTGAACAGGCCGATGGCCGCAAAGTAGGTGAACGACAGCAGCGCAAATGCCGGCATCGGTGCCGACAGCGGCGCCGCAAGTGACTTCAAACCTGGGGCCTCGTGGAGCGCCTGGACGGCGGCTCAGACCTCATGCCTGAGCGGCCAGGGGCGGTGTGGGCAGCGCCACGTCACCACACTGCGCCCGGTGGCGCAGGGCATGGTCCATCAGCACCAGGGCCAG
>CAYSOD010000611.1:0-2474 GCA_964432385.1 uncultured Rubrivivax sp. | reverse complement strand
GCGGCGGTGCTCATGGTGGGCGAGGACCTGGACGAACTGCTGGCGCTGGCCGACCGCATCGTGGTGATGAGCCACGGACGCATCGTGCACACCTGCCGCGCGCAGGACGGTGACCGGCTGGAGATTGGCCGCTTCATGGGCGGCGGCGTTGCGGGCACTGGAGCCGACACCGGCAGCAACGAAACCACGGGCGACCTGCCGCAAACCCGCAGCGAGGCAGCCCCATGAATGCCCCCGTCAGCACCCCCAGCAACACCCCCATGACAGCCCCCCTGACCATCCCCGCGCGCCCCTTCGCCTTCGCACTGCCGCCCGGGCGCGCCGCGCTCATCGTCATCGACATGCAGCGTGATTTCATCGAGCCCGGGGGCTTCGGCCAGTCTCTGGGCAATGACGTGTCGCTGCTGCGTGCCGCCGTGGCGCCCACGCAGGCGCTGCTCAGCGCCTGGCGCGAGAAGGGCTGGCCCGTGGTGCACACGCGCGAATCCCATCTGCCCGACCTGTCGGACTGTCCGCCAGCCAAACGCGAGCGCGGCCAACCCAGCCTGCGCATTGGCGACCCGGGCCCGATGGGCAGGCTGCTGGTGCGCGGCGAGTCCGGCTGCGAGATCGTGCCCGAGCTCACCCCGCTGCCTGGGGAGATCGTGATCGACAAGCCCGGCAAGGGGGCGTTCTACGGCACGGATCTGCAGGCCACGCTGCAAAGTCTCCTGGTAACGCACCTGGTGTTCGCGGGCGTCACCACCGAAGTCTGCGTGCAGACCACGATGCGCGAGGCCAACGACCGCGGCTACGACAGCCTGCTGGTGGAAGAGGCCACGGCCAGCTACTTTCCCGAGTTCAAGGCCGCCACCATCGACATGATCGTGGCGCAGGGCGGCATCGTGGGCTGGGCCGCCCCGCTGCAGGCCGTGCTGGACGCCGTAGGAGGCCGCCATTGGGGCGATGGGCGACAAGCCACGCCCCCTACAGGAGCTCCTTCATGATCCGCCTGATCGGCCGGCGCCTGCTGGGCGCCCTGCCCAACCTGCTGGGGGTGATGGTCATTTCCTTCCTGCTCACGCGCGCGCTGCCGGGCGACCCGGCGGCCTACTTCGCTGGCGGCGCAGCCACCCAGGAGGCGGTGGAGCAGGTGCGGCGCGCGCTGGGCCTGGACCGGCCGATGCCCGAGCAGTTCCTGCGCTATGTGGCCGACATCGCGCGCGGTGACTTCGGCATCTCGCTCACCACGGGTCAGCCCGTGCTGCAGGAGCTGATCGCGCGTCTGCCAGCCTCGCTGGAGATGGTGCTGCTGGCCCTGGTGCTGTCTTGCGCGGTGGCCATTCCGCTGGGTGTGATGGCGGCCACACGCCCCGGGTCGTGGATCGACCAGTTGTGCCGCCTGATCACCACCATGGGCGTGTCGCTGCCCACCTTCTTCACCGGGCTGCTGCTGGCCTACGTCTTCTACTTCCTGCTGGGCTGGGCGCCGGCGCCGCTGGGGCGGCTGGACCCGGTGTTCTCACCGCCTCCTGCCGTGACCGGGCTGTACATGATCGACGCAGCCCTGGCGCGCGACGCGGCGCTGTGGTGGGCGAGCCTGCGCCAGTTGATGCTGCCCGTGCTGACGATGGCGGTGTTCGTGCTGGCGCCGATCGCCCGCATGACGCGCGCCTCCATGCTGCAGGTGTTGAGCGCCGACTTCGTGCGTACCGCGCGCGCCAGCGGCCTGTCCTCCTCCACCGTGCTGGTGCGCTATGCGCTGCGCAACGCGCTGCTGCCGGTGGTGACGACGCTGGGCATGGTGTTCGGCTTCATGCTGGGCTCCAGCGTGGTGGTGGAGAAGGTCTTCGGCTGGCCCGGCGTGGGCAGCTACGCCATCGATGCGCTGACCGCCAGCGACTACGCGCCCGTGCAGGGCTTCGTGCTGGCCATGGGCGTGCTGTTCGTGCTGCTGAACCTGCTGGTCGATGTGCTGTACACGCTGATCGACCCCCGGGTCAGCCTGGAAAACTGAGACTGCCATGAACGCCACCACCCTGCGCCATGCACGCCACGTGCTGTCGGACAACCCCGTGACGCTGGTCGCCGCAGGGCTGTTCACCCTGTTCGTGATGGTGGCCCTGGCTGGCCCCTGGATCGCGCCTTACGACCCGCTGGCCACCAACACCACGGTGGCGCTGCAGCCGCCTTCGGCCGCGCACTGGTTCGGCACCGATGCCTTGGGCCGCGACATCCTGTCGCGCACTTTGGTGGCCACGCGGCTGGACCTGGGCATCGCCGTGGCTGCCGTGGCAGCATCCTTTGTGGTGGGCATTCCCCTGGGCCTGGCGGCCGGCTACTTCGGCGGCTGGTGGGACGTGGTGGTGACGCGTCTGTCGGACACCATCATGGCCTTTCCGCTGTTCGTGCTGGCCATGGGCATCGTGGCGGCGCTGGGCAACACGGTGGGCAACATCGTGCTGGCCACGGCCATCATCAACCTGCCCTTCTAC
>CAYSOD010000610.1:0-2479 GCA_964432385.1 uncultured Rubrivivax sp. | reverse complement strand
ACCTGGCCCCCCTGCACCCACTCCACACCCACCGCTCGGCCGCTCTCGAACAGCACCCGCGACACCTGTGCGCGCAGCTCCAGTTTCAGGTTCGGGCGCTGGAGCGCCGGCTTCAAGAAGGCCTTGGCGGCGCTGCAGCGCCAGCCGCCCCAGATGGACAGCTGGTAGGCGCCCACCCCATAGTCCGACTGGGCGTTGAAGTCGGGGTTGCGCGGCAAACCAGCCTGAAGCCCCGCCTGCACCCAGGCCTCGCAGTAGGGGTGGTCGTTGCGCAGGTTCGACACGCCCAGTTCACCCTCGGCGCCATGGAACTCATTGGCCCCACCCTCGTAGCGTTCGGAGCGGCGGAAGTAGGGCAGCACGCTGCGGTAGTCCCAGCCGTGGGCACCCGACCGCACCCAATCGGCATAGTCCTCCTGCTGGCCCCGGATGTACACCAGACCGTTGATGGACGAAGAGCCACCCACCACGCGACCCCGGGGCCATACGATGTTGCGTCCGCCCGAGCCCTCGGACGGCTCGGTGTCGAACAGACGCGAAAAGCGCTGGTCGTAGATGGTCTTGAAATAACCCACCGGCAGATGGATCCAGAAGTTGCGGTCCGAGCCGCCGGCTTCCAGCACCAGCACGCGGCGCCCGGCCGCGCTCAGCCGATGGGCCAGCACGCAGCCAGCCGAACCGGCGCCGACGATGATGTGGTCCCAGACCTGATCGCTTGCGGGCTTCAAGGGGGGCGACCTGGACGGCTCAAGCCTTGACAGTGTCAAGGAAGAGCTTGGTGTCGAAGTAGGTCGAGGCTGGCACCGCGTTCTGGATGTTGCCGAACTTGACGAAGAAGTCGGTGACCTGCTGCAGCCAGCGCGTCACCGAGCCGTCAGCGTAGAGCTTGCGCCAGTCCGCCGAGGTGTAGTAGCGCGAGGCCTTGAACTGGTCTCGGAACTCCTCCAGCGGCACCTGCGCGTACTGCGAAGCCTGCAGCGCCGCCACAGCATCGGCCGACTTCGGCCCGATCAGGTGGTCGTTGGCCTCCTGCCAACCGCGTACGAGCTTCTGGCAAGCGTCGCGGTTCTTGTCAAACCAGTCGTTGCGCGCAGCCCAGCCGCCCACGATGGCCGCCTGCGGAAAGTAAGCCGAGGCGTCCACCAGCTTCAGCGCGCCCGGCACCTTCTGTTTGACCGTGATGTCGAACGGGACCCACAGCGCCACCGCTGGCACCGCACCCGAGATGAAGGAGGTCACCGCATCGGCCATGCGCTGGTTGACCACTTCCACGTCCTTGGCCGGGTCGAGCTTGTTGGCCCGCAGCGCGTTGTCCAGGAACACATGCGCCGTGGTGCCGGTGGTGGTGGAAATCTTCTTGCCCTTGAGATCGGCGAAGGTCTTGATGCCCTGGTCAGAGCGCACCCAGAGCTGGGCGGTGGCGAACTCGACGTTGTTGATGAGGAAGACCTTCCCCTGGCCGCGCGCGGGGAAGTTGGACACCACCGCGCCCGTGGACAGCACATCCAGGCTGCCGCCGATCATGGCCTGGAACAGCTCCAGCCCGGTGGTGAACTGCACGAGTTCCAGGTCCAGGCCCTGGCGCGCAAAGCTGCCCATCTGCATGCCGGTCCAGATCTGCCCGTCCACGGCCGGGGTGTGCAGGTAGCCCACCTTGACCTTGGTGCGGGCCTGCGCAAGTGCGGGCCCGCCCAGACAGGCCACCGACAGGCCGGCCGCGGCCTGAGCGATGAAGGTCCGGCGGCCCGCGCGATCAGACGCGATACGGACACTGGAGGTAGGCTTGTCAATGCGGGTCATGCTGGTCTCCTCTTGGGGTTGTCGGGTTCAGTTTCAGGGGTGGGGTCAACGCACACTCTGCCGCTGTTGTGCGGCGTACTCCTGCATCACCAGGCCGCGGATGTGCGACCTGAGTTCCGCAAACTCGCGCCGCTCCAGCAGCCCGGCGTCTCGCGGGTAACTGAAGGGCACCTCGATCACCTCGCGGATGCGCGAGGGCCGCGCCGTCACGACAACTATCTTGGACGACAGGTAAATCGCTTCCTCGACCGAGTGCGTGATCAGCATGACGGTCTTGCCTTCAGCCGCCAGCACCTGCAGCAGCAGGTCTTGCATGGCCGAGCGGGTCTGGGCGTCCAACGCGCCGAAGGGTTCGTCCATCAGCAGGAACTGCGGCTTGACCGCGTAGGCCCGCGCAATGGCCAGGCGCTGGCGCATCCCGCCCGACAGGGTCTTGGGGTAGGCGTTGCGGAAGTCGGCCAGACCCATGAGCTGCAGGTAGCGCTCCACGGTGTCGCGCTGCTCGGCCTGCGAGACCCGATTGGCCTTCAGGTTCAGGCCGAAGGCGATGTTCGCCTCCACGGTCAGCCAGGGAAAGACGCCGTACTCCTGGAAGAGGACCCCGCGCTCAGGCCCCGGGCCGGCCACCGGTTGCCCATCCAAGAGCACCTGCCCCGAAGTGGGCTGCACGAAGCCTGCC
>CAYSOD010000609.1:0-2498 GCA_964432385.1 uncultured Rubrivivax sp. | reverse complement strand
CAGGGCTGCTTGAAGGTACCGATGTAATGACCGGTGGACGTCGCCCACCAGCCCTCTGCACGCGCATGCGGGGGGGAGTATCCGATCTCCCCTTCAGGCGGGCTGGTCCAGTGGCCTCCGAAGAACAGGTCGATGCGCCGCTCCAGATCGGGAAAGGCGGCCTGCAAGGGGCCATAGAACTGCTCGGCCACGGCCTGCGGACCATGAAGCTCGTTCAGCGGATGGGAGACATGCCAGGTGGCGTCAGGTGCCACCTGCTCACGCAGGGACTGACCCATGCTCGATCCGGGCAGCCCTTGCAGCAGGCGCCAGACATCTGCCTTGCAGTCGGCGAGGAGCCGTGCCGCGACTTCGGGGTCAGCGACGCTGTCAGGGTAGGTCATCGATAGGCTCACATCATGTCCTTTTCAAGCTCTCGAGTCAGATCGCCAAGGCAGCACCCGCCTTCAACCTTTGACAGCACCTTGCGTAAGGCCGGCCACGATCTGCCGCTGGAAGAACACCACCAGGACCACTAAAGGCAGCGTGATGCTCACAGCGCCAGCTACGCCCTGCATCAAGAGCGCCTCGCTCTCAGCGCCGATGGCGCTGGCAATGGCGGCGGGCATGGTCATGTTGCCGGCGTTGGTCAGTGCCGAGCTCAGCAGGAAGTCGTTGTAGGCGAGAAGGAAGCTGAACAAACCCGTGGTCACGATGCCGGGCCACATCACCGGCACGATCACGCGGCGGAAGGCCTGTGCCCTCGTGCATCCGTCCACCATGGCCGCCTCGTCCAGCTCCTGCGGAATGTTGACGAAGAACGAGCGCAGCATCCAGATCGTGAAGGGCTGGTTGATGGCCACCAGCACGAAGATCAGAGTCACCAGATGGTTATTGATGCCCAGGGCGTTGAAAAGCGTGAAGAACGATGGCAGCAGCGTGGAGTGCGGCAGCGCCCGGAATACCAAGGCCACCAGCAGCAACCAGAAGCCCAGCGAGCCCCGATAACGTGCGAGTGCATACCCAGCCAAGCAACCCACCGTGAGGGATATCGTCACGGTGCCTGCAGTGACCAGCGCGGTGTTGAAGAAATTCACGTAGAAGGCCTGGTCAATCCACAGGCGCGTGTAGTTTTCCAGCGTGAACGGCGCGAGCCACTTCACGGGAGAGGAGAACGCATCCACGTACTGGCGAAAAGAGATCACCGCAGTCCACAAAATGGGTGCGGAGGCAAGTAACAACCACAGCGCCAAAGCACCGTGCAGCAACACGGAGCCCAGCCGAGAGGAGCGTTGCGTCATCAGGCTTGGCCTCGCTGTTCGCGCCAGGTGCGCCTGAGCAGGGGTACCAGCAGCACGCCAATTCCGACGATCGTCAGCACGGCCGCCGCGCTGGCCTTGTAAGGGTTGTTTTCGACCAGCAAGACGTGGTACGTGAGGTACTGCACGCTGGTGGTGAAGGCGCCCTGTGTGAGCACCAGCACGGGCTCGAACACCCGGTACGCGTCCATCACGTGGATCAGCGTGACGAACACGATCAAGGGCATCAGGTGAGGCACCGTCACATAGCGCAGCTTCTGCCAGCGTGATGCGCCGTCGATGGTGGCGGCCTCAAGCGCATCTTGTGGCACCGACTGCAAGCCCGCGTACAAGACGATGAAGGCAAACGGCACCACGTGCCAGACCCCGTAGAGAATCACCAGGAGCTGGGCCGACCAGGCCTGCGCCATCCAGTGAACCTCCATCCCGAACTGACCCAGCAACACGGACACCAGTCCGTCGTCGCGGAAGAGCCACTTGATGGACAGCGCCCCCACCACAGGGGTGATGATGAAGGGCAGCAGTGATGCCGTGATGAACACCGCTTTCAGCCGCTGCGTCAGGGCGTTGGCTCCCAGCGCAAGGGCAAATCCCAGTCCCAGCACCAGTGGCGTGGTGACCGCGATGTACAGCAGGGTGAAGCGCAGCGCACTCCAGAACTCATTGGACACTGCCGTCCTCGCACCGCCCCTTGCGCTGCCATCCGAATTGACACCTTCGGCGCCACTCGCCCCATGGGCCGGCGAGCCCTCAGACCCGGCACGGCTTTGGGAGGGGTCGCCACCATCGAGCCCGAGAACCTTGCGGTAGTACTCCAGCCCGGCAAACCTGCAAACTTGGAGCGGCTGCCCATCCGGGCCGCGCCGCACCTGTTGCGTGACGGTCTCCTGCACGCCAAAGGGTCCGCTCTGCTTGACCGTGACCATCTCCATTTCTGGCGCGCAGTGCCGCGCGGACAAGTAGAAGGTCATGGCAAGCGGTAGAGCCATGAGCGCTAGCATCAGCCCAACCGAAGGCGCCACAAAGCTGAGAAAGCTTCGGATCTTCATAGCCGGCGCGGCTCCAGTCCAGGGTGAGGCGAACTCACTTCACGAAACCCTTCTCCGCCGCGACTCTCAGGTAGGCCTGTGCCGCAGCGTCTAACGCGGCCTTGGGGCTGAGGGCTCCAGTCAAGGCCTCGGGCAAGACCTTGCCGATCTC
>CAYSOD010000608.1:0-2503 GCA_964432385.1 uncultured Rubrivivax sp. | reverse complement strand
GATGTACAGCAGGGCGAGTCAGCTCTGGAACACGTTGTAGATATCCAGGTAGATGGCCAACGTGGCTGAGACGTAGTTGGTCTCTCCGCCATCCATGACCCGCTTGATGTCGTACAGCATGAACGCCGAGAAGATGCCCAGGCACAACACCAAAAGTGCGAGCATGAGGGCAGATGACTGCAAGAAGAGGTTGGCCAGCATTGCCACGAACACGATCACCGCCCCGACGGTCAGGAACTTGCCCATGCTCGAAAGGTCGCGCTTGATCACCGTGGCCAGGGACGCCATGGCGAAGAACACCGCGGCCGTCCCGCCAAAGGCCGTCATCACCAGAGACGCCCCATTACGCAGTCCGAGCACCTGGCCCACCAGGCGGGACATCATCAGGCCCATGAAGAAGGTAAAGGCCAGCAAGAGGTACACCCCCTTGGCGGAGTTCTTGGTCTTCTCGATGGCGAACATGAAGCCGAACGCGCCGGCCAGGAAGAGAATGGTGGACAAGCCCGCGCCCATGGCATTGAGCACGCCCGTGCTGACGCCCACCCAGGCGCCCAGAACGGTGGGCACGAGTGATACGGCCAACAGGCCGTAGGTGTTTCTCAGAACGGCGTTTCTCTGTGCAGCCGAGACGACGACGACTGAATCCGACAGGGTTGAGGGAATCGGGTTCATGAGGTTCTCCTTGGTGCTCTTGTTGGGGAAGTGACACTGCTGGGCGCCTGGAGCCCTGGCAGCACGCCTCTCTTGCGCCGCCGAAGTGTAGACCGGTCATTCCGCCTTGCCGAACAACCGTGACGGGCAATCCCCGCTCACGGCGTGGGCTTGGCCGTTAGCGGCGGGCGCTCAAGGCTCGCGTCAACAGCCTGGAAGCTATACTCCGACGGTTTACCTGCAACCAGCCGCACGCCAGCGAAACTCGTCCACGGTTTCCCCCTTGACGCAATCACCGCCCCTGTCTGGCGGCTGCGGCTGGGTGCGAGCAAACCGGAGTTTTTCTTGCTGCCCGACCTGCCTCCCGCCGTTCTTGCGCTTGCAGACGGCACCATCTTCAGGGGCATCTCGATAGGCTCCCTCGGATCAACAACTGGTGAGGTGGTGTTCAACACTGCGCTGACCGGTTACCAGGAAATCCTGACCGACCCGAGCTACTGCCGCCAGATCGTCACGCTGACCTACCCTCACATCGGCAACTACGGCGTGAACCTCGAGGACGTCGAGGCCCGTAAAGTGCACGCTGCCGGCCTCGTGATCCGCGACCTGCCCATCAGGTCTTCCAACTTTCGCCAGTCGATCACCCTGGACCAGTACCTGAAACACGAAGGTACGGTGGCCATTGCCCAGCTCGACACCCGCCGCCTGACGCGGCACTTGCGCACCACTGGTGCACAAAATGGCTGCATCGCTGCCTTCGCAACTGGTCATGCCGTGTCGCAGGCCGACTTGGACCATGCGGTGGCGCAGGCCAGGTCTGCGCCCGTGATGGCGGGCCAGGACCTGGCGCAGGAAGTCTCGGTCGATCGCAGCTACGAGTGGACGCAGACGGAGTGGATGCTGGGTACAGGCTACGGCGAGGTCTTGAACCCCAGGTTTCACGTGGTGGCCTACGACTTCGGCGTCAAGTTCAACATCCTGCGCATGCTGGCCAGCCGGGGTTGTCGCGTGACGGTGGTGCCTGCCCGAACGTCGGCTGCCGAGGTGTTGGCCTTGCGTCCGGACGGCGTCTTCTTGAGCAACGGACCGGGCGACCCGCAGCCCTGCGATTACGCCATCGAAGCCGCCCGCACCCTCATCGAGGCCGGCCTTCCCACCTTCGGCATCTGCCTGGGGCACCAGATCATGGCCCTGGCGTCTGGCGCCTCCACCTTCAAGATGAAATTCGGCCACCACGGGGCCAACCACCCGGTCAAGGACCTCGATTCCGGCCGGGTGAGCATCACCAGCCAGAACCACGGCTTTGCGGTGGACGAGGCCAGCCTGCCCGCCCATCTGCGAGCCACCCACCGCAGCCTGTTTGACGGGACGCTGCAGGGCCTGGCGCGCACTGACCGCCCGGCCTTCTGCTTCCAGGGGCACCCCGAGGCCTCACCCGGCCCCCATGACATCGCCTACCTGTTCGACCGCTTCACGTCGCTGATGGCCCAACATTCCGCGGAGCGTTCGCATGCCTAAGCGTACCGATCTCAAGAGCATCCTCATCATCGGTGCCGGCCCCATCGTCATCGGGCAGGCCTGCGAGTTCGACTACTCCGGTGCACAGGCTTGTAAGGCGCTGCGGGAGGAGGGGTACCGCGTCATCCTCGTCAACAGCAACCCGGCGACGATCATGACCGACCCGGGCATGGCCGACGCTACCTACATCGAGCCCATCACCTGGCAAGTGGTGGAGACCATCATCGCCAAGGAGCGCCCCGATGCGGTTCTGCCCACCATGGGCGGGCAGACGGCGCTGAACTGCGCGCTCGACCTGCACCGCCATGGCGTGCTCGCGAAGTACGGCGTGGAG
>CAYSOD010000607.1:0-2504 GCA_964432385.1 uncultured Rubrivivax sp. | reverse complement strand
CATCAGCTCGATCCCAACTCAGACCGCCACCGCTGCCCAACACGGCCATTAGTTCAGCTTTTCCAATCGACCTCATCAATCGGAGAAACAAGATGACCACGCACATCCAAAATACTCGCCTCGCTCGCAACCTTCTGCCTGTCATTGCACTCACGGTACTCGCAAGCGCATCGTCGATTGTCAGCGCAACCGCCGACGACCGGCGAACTTCATCTGCGAATGACGACCCCGCGCTCTATCAGAGCGCGACAGAATCTGTCGGAAGGGCGGCTGTGGAAACCATGGCCGGTGAAGTTACTGGTTCAATCGACTCACAAAGGATTTGGGTGCGAGATGTGGACGCTGGTGATCTCTCGCCGCATGTAGCGCCGGATGCCGATTGGTTGAAATCTACAGCCGAGGAACTGGAAACAACAGACGGGACGCTAGCGAAAAAGACATCGCGCTTTTTCTTTGGATTGAGCCTCGTACAAGCAGCCAAAGATCTGGATCCCACAGCGGTTGCTGAAGCATTCCTCTCGGGCAGCGCAGCCGGTGTAGCTGCTGGCGCCAGGATACTTCTTACTCCAGTCCAGGGACCAACGGATGCTCAAATCTGGATGGACAATAACCCACCTAACTACAATCCCGGTCTAGAGGCGCAAAGAGCTCGACTACAGTCAATGACTCGCGGTAGTAATGCCAACACGGTTGCGGCTGCGAGGCGCAGTGCGCCCAAGCGCCCCAAGTCCGACAGCATCGATAGTGCGCAAGCGCTCGAGTTGCTGAACAGCGCAAACAACATGGCCTTTGACTCCCTGCGCACAAGCGCCTCAGCGGTGTCATCTGCGCGGAATTCCGTTGACAACTCGGCACTCCGGGAACGGGAAATGGACATCACCCTGGGAATAGTTCGAGATGCGGTAAGCGCCGCAGCGGAAGCCTCTCGGCCTGTCCAACGCTACAATCCCGAAACCGCGCCAGCTACCTCATCCATAGCCTCTCAGCCTGACCAAGGCCGGCGTGAGGTCCCCGTTACTTATTCCAGTTCAACTACGTCTGGAGCTCAATCAATTGTCGGCTCTCGTGAGTATGTACGCCCTCAAAACCCTTGTGCAGGCCGAGGCCCCTATTGCGGGGTACCATAAAAATTCTGCAGGAGTTGCGTCCAATTGCAATTGCGCGCATGGCGCAAAAAAATGGGCTCAATGGAATCGAAGAATTGCCCGAGTGACAAGTCCCCACTCACGCAGTCTTTTGCTAGTTTACCACTTTGGGTCCTTCGAGGGTAGGCCGATCCGGCCGCAGCCACTTACTGCGCAGGCTGGGTCGGCCGACATGATGGTCTTCGGCGGCGGTGGTCGGTAGCCACGCGACGAGTGCGGACGGATCGTGTTGTACTCGCGCCGGCATTTTTCGATGACGAGCTGTGCCTAACCCTGCGAGTAGAGCAGCTCGCCATTCAAGGGTCCGTTCCGCATCCTGCCATTGAAGCCGTCGCAGAAGCGGTTTTCCCGGGGTGGGGGGGGGCTGCCCGGCGTGATGAGCGTCGGAGGCCCATGGGCTTCAAAGAGATCAGCCATCGTCTCGAGCACATTCTCGGCTCTCCGCCGTCTTGCCGTCTTGATCGCAAGAGATTCCCGAGTGAACTCGTCAATCACCGTCAGCATCCTGATCTTCCTGCCATCGTGCTTTTTCTAGGAGACGAAGTCATAGGACCACACGTGAGGGCGATGGCTAGTCCGAAGCCAGACACACGATCCGTCGTTGAGCCACAATCGTCTGCGATTTTGCTGTTTCATTGGCACTTTGAGGCCCTCGCGCCGCCAAATGCGATGCACGCGCCTGACGTTTACGTCCCATCCACGGATTCGCAGCATCGCAGTGATGCGTCGATAGCCCTATCGTCCGTGCTGCGTTGCCAATCCAACAATGTCGCGCGTCAGCGCAGCTTCATCCAGCCGCGGCTTGGGGCGCCGCCATTGTGTGGAGCGGGCCTGCGAGACCACGCGGCAGGCGCGGCGTTGTGAGACGCCGAGCTGGGAGCAGACATGGTCTGATCCGAGGCCTGAAAACTGGATCAGTTTGGGTAGAGTTTTCCGATCCTTGAGTCCCTGGTTGGGAGGAGTGGAAAGCGATGAGAGCCTCGAAATTTTCGGACGCCCAGAAGGCGTTCATTTTGAAGCAGGGAGCGGACGGTATTCCGGTCGAAGAGATTTGCCGTCGGGCCGGCATCAGCCAGGCAACCTATTTCAACTGGAAGAAGAAGTATGACGGTTTGCTGCCGACCGAGATGCGGCGACTGAAGCAACTGGAAGACGAGAATGGCAAGCTCACGAAGCTTGTGGCTGACCTGTCTCTCGACAGGGTAATGCTGTAGGACGTCATACGCCGAAAACTTTGAGGCCTGATCGCAAGCGCAAGCTGGTCGATGCCATGTGTGCAGAATGGAAAGTGTCAATCCGGCGATCATGCCGGGTTTTGGAGTTGGACACATCTTCCTATCACTACAAGGCGCGCCGGCG
>CAYSOD010000606.1:0-2506 GCA_964432385.1 uncultured Rubrivivax sp. | reverse complement strand
AATACCGGCCTGTCACGCCGGGGGTCGCGGGTTCGAGCCCCGTCCACTCCGCCAATTTCTTAAAAGGCCGTTGTGTCGGTGTGACGCAACGGCTTTTTTCGTTCTGTCGCCTCTTGTCTGTGGCGACTGTGCGGCTATCATCTCGGTATTCATATACCCCGGCGCAATCCCAATGCGCTGGTCACAGGAGGTTGTCATGGCGGTGAGAAAATCAGGGATGCTTTCGGCGTTGCTTGCCGTGGCCGCGTCAGTACTTGTGGCGTGTGGTGGCGATGTGCCCCCTGCGCCAATTTCGGTGGCGCCACCACCACCCGCCGTCGCCTCCACGGTCGTCACCTTCAGTGTTCTGGACAGCAATGCCGGTAACCTGTTGACGGGTGCCACCACCACGCTGACGTTCGGTGGTACTGGCGCAAGCAGTCTGCGGAATCTGGACGGCAACGCTGTGACCAGCGTGACCACCACCAACGGAATTGCACAGGTCCAATTGGCAACGGGCACGGCCCCCAGCGCGACGGCGCCCTTGAGTTTCACGGTCACGGCCGCTCGCTCGGGCAACATCACGGTGACCGAACCGGTCCGCTTGGTGTCCACGTCAGCGAGCAACGTTGATATTCGCATGCTGCCCTTGCAGACCACAGCCGGTGCCGTGACCAATCTGCCTGCAGCCGCCGCAGCCGGCAACGTCACCACGGCCAGCGCCACCACAGCCGGTAGCCTGCCGGCCAACAGTGGTGGCAACTTTGTGGCAGCGGCCACGCTGCCGGCCACGGCCACCCAGACCGCTGCGGTGCAGGCCACAGTGGCTGTTCCGCCTACCGTCACCGCTTTCGTCAATGGCACCACCACGCCTGCGGCAGTGGGTACGGTGGCTGCTCAGATCGTGGTGGTAGACCCGAAGGCCACAACTGCTGCTGCCATCCTGCCCCCTACGGTGGTGAACGCACCGGCCAGCGGCACGGCACCAGCCACGGTGGATACCGTGGCCAACGTGGCCAAAATTGTTCTGACGGATTCTGCCGGTAACGCCATTAACAGGTTCTCCTCACCCATCATCTTGTCGCTGGACATTCCGGCTACGGTGTTGAACCCTGCCACTGGTGCAGCCTTTGCGCTGAACGAGACGATGCCCATTTCGACCTACAACGAGGCCTCCGGTACATGGGTACGGAAGACGCTGTTGAACGGCACGGCGATCAACGGGACTGTCACAGCGATTGACGCAGCCACCGGCAATCGCAAGGTGAGTTTCCAGACCGACAGCCTCTCGTGGTTTGCTGTGATGGTCCCCACCGCGGCCTGCAACAGCACGCAGTTCAGTCTGACACCAGCTGCATCCAGCACAGTGGAGCGTCGCGTGGAACTTTGCGCCCTTCTTGACGCCACTCACCTCGGTGATGAAGCACAGCGCCGCGTCTGTCGACTTGAAGTCGGAAGTCGGCTGCGAGATCTCTTTCTTCTTGTCATCGACGGCCGTGCCGGAAGTGACCTTCACGACGGTCACATCGGACGCCTGACCGCTGGCGGCCGCGCCCGAGGGGGCCGCGCTGGCCGGCGCCGCGCTGGTCGACGGCGCTGCGCTGGCGGCAGCGCTCGGCGGCGCGGAAGGCGTTCCCGTCGTCTGGGTTCCCGTGTTCTGCTGGCACGACGTGGCCGCCAGCATGAAGGTCATCAGCCCCGCAAGAAGGGTACGGTTGTTCACAGTTCTCGGTTTCCTCAGCTTCAAGATGCCGCCCGACGTAGGTTCTCTTCGAGGAGAGCGAGGTGCAGCCGTGAGGCTGCACGCCCCCGCGCACCTGCCGAAGCAGTGTCGGTCTCAGCGGTAGCCGTCGGTTCGAGGTGAGTGCCGCTTTTCCTTCCCCCCGCTCCACGGTAGACTTCCCCTGGGCCGCCCGAGGTCGGCCATCGTCAACCTGTTGGTCGCGCAGGCTTCGCGGAGAGCGAGGAGGCGCGCGAGCCCAGCGCGGCGCCCAGCATCGCCTCCCCATCCGGGGCCGTGAACCCTCGGGTGAGCAGGGATTCGATGGTGGCGAGATCGGCCAGCACGATGAGGCCGTCTCCCGTGTTCACCACGTCAGAAGACTGTGGGTGCACCCGAACCTGCCCCTCGGTGCGATGCACCACGACGGTCACCCCCTCCGCGCGTTCGAGGTCCTCGATGGCGCGACCCACGTGAGGGCATTCCTGGTGCACGCGCAGATCGCTCACGCTCAGCAGGGTGTCGGCCACGTGGAACGAGTGAAGAACGCTCCTCGACATGGCGCAGACTTTGCGCGGGCGACGCGCTCCAATCCGCGAGGGCAAACCGTCTGGACCGCTCATGCGCATTGCGTGCACGCGCCTCATCGATGGACTGCCGCAGCGAGCAAAGATCTGTCCGGTGTTCTGCAGGCATCAAGTGCAGGTCAAAATACTCAACGTCATCGCTGCATGTGTCGTGATAACCCCCGATGAACCAGGTGTCCCCCGGTATTTCAATCCCCCTGGATTTCAGTGCTTCGCGAAC
>CAYSOD010000605.1:0-2509 GCA_964432385.1 uncultured Rubrivivax sp. | reverse complement strand
GCAGGTGGCGGCGGTTGCTGGTGGCGTAGATCAGCACGTTGTCGCTGGACTGCGAGACCGAACCGTCCAGGATGGACTTGAGCGCTTTGTAGCCCGGTTCTCCCTCGTCGAAGCTGAGGTCGTCGCAGTAGACGATGAAGCGCTCGGGTCGGGTGGCCACCAGGTCCACCAGATCGGGCAGGTCCACCAGATCGGCCTTGTCGACCTCGATCAGGCGCAGACCCTGGGCGCTGAACTCGTTCAGGCAGGCCTTGATGAGCGAACTCTTGCCCGTGCCCCGAGCCCCAGTGAGCAAGGCGTTGTTGGCGCCGCGCCCAGCCACAAACTGCGCCGTGTTACGAAGCAGCCGCTCTTTCTGCGGCTCGACTTCCTTCAGGTCTGCCAGGCGGATGGTGGCCACGTGGCGCACCGGCTCCAGCACGCCTGTGGCGCCGCGGCGGCGGTAACGGAAGGCCACCGACGCACCCCAGTCCGGTGCGGTGGCGGGATGGGGCAGCACCGCCTCCAGGCGGACCAGCAAAGCCTCGGCGCGGGCGATCAAGGATTCAAGCGAACTCATGAGGAAAGTGTAAGAACGAGAGCTTGCCGCACGGGCATGCCCTGACATTCGGGCCTTGAACGCCGCAGGTATGGGCTCGACACCTGCGGGTGGATGTGAGCGGCAGGTCAGGCGGCCAAACGGGCCAGGGCGACGTCCAGGTGTTCCAGGGGCGAACGCCTGAACCCCGAGCGCGCATAGCGCTGCAGGCGGCCCGCCACCAACGACACCACCGCCGAGGCCAGCGCCGTGGCATCCACCGTGGGCGTGGGCGAACCGGCGGCTTCGGCCGCCAGACGCAGGCTCTGGCGCAATTGGGACTCAACGCGGTCGAAGAACTGGTTCATGCGAGCGGTCAGGCGCTCATGCTCGAACACCAGGGCGTCACCCACCATCACGCGGGTCATGCTCGGGTTCTTCTAACCAAACTGCAGCACCACGGCCGCGATCTTGCGCGCCTGCAGCGACCCCGAAGGTTCGCGCTCGAGGATCTGGTTGACCAGCGTGAAGATGCTGGTTTCGATGAACTCGATCAGGCCCTCGAACATCTGGGCCTTGCTGGCGAAGTGCCGGTACAGCGCAGCCTCGCTGACCTGCAAGCGTGCGGCAAGGGCCGCAGTGGTGATGCGCTCCGCACCGGGCTGCTCCAGCATGCCGGCCAGGGTCTGCAGGATCTGGATGCGCCGTTCCCCCGGCTTGGGCCGCTTGCGCGCGGACGTCGCAGCCTGCGCCGTTGCGGCGTCAGAGCCTGCGTCGGGGTCGGACATGTCGGACATGGGTGAAGGCAATTCGGCAAATCCTGCCGGAAGATTCTTGCACAGGGGATTGGCGGCTTGGGGGCGCTTTCAGGCAGCGTAAACACTGAGTCAAGGCGCTGCCGGTTCGTGCTGCGCACGCAGCCCAAAGACTTCAGCTGCGGCGCAGCAACTGCCCCAAGCTGGACACCCGCCGGTCCACATAGCCTGGGCGGCCGGGCCGGAACATGGAGGCCGGCGCACCTGAGGCCTGCGCCGCACGCGCCCAGCGCTGCATCCACACGGTCTTCATGCCCACGCGCCGGGCAGCCTTCTGGTGCTCCAGCGTGTCTTCCACCAGGATGCACCGCGAGGGCTTGACACCCAACCGGACCGCGGTGCGGCGCAGCATGCGCGCATCAGGCTTGGGTCGCAAGTCGCCGAACATGTGCATGTCCTCGATGGACAGGATGCCGTCGAACCAGCTGGCAATGCCCAGCACCCCGAGCACGCGAGCCGTGTAGTGCGCGGGTGCATTGGTCAGGATGTAGCGGCGGCCCTTGAGCCGGCGCAAGGCGGCAAAGTCGTGCGGGTGCCCGTGCACGCGCGCCTCGAGCCCCGGCAGCAGATGGGTGTGGTGCAGGAAGTGAGCCGCCTTGACGCCGTGGTGCCGCATGAGACCGAGCAGCGTGGCGCCATAGCGCCGCCAGTAGTCGCGGCGCAGCGTGTCAGCCTCGGCAGCCGACATCCCCAGCTCGCGCACCATGTAGGCCGTCATCAACTGGTTGATGTGGCCAAAGGCCGCGTGCGAGGCGTTATGCAGCGTGTTGTCGAGATCAAAGAGCCACACCGGCCCGGGGCGATGAGCCACGTAGCGGCTGCTCAGTGCGAGCGGATCATGGTGCCGTAGGCCTGGTCGGTCAGGATCTCCAGCAGCATGGCGTGCGGCACGCGGCCGTCGACGATGTGGACCGCGTTCACGCCACTGCGTGCAGCGTCCAGCGCGCCCGCAATCTTCGGCAGCATGCCACCGCTGATGGTGCCATCGGCCACCAACTCGTCGATACGCCGAGGGGTGAGTTCGGTCAGCAGCTTGCCTTCCTTGTCCAGCACGCCACGGATGTTGGTCAGCAGCATGAGCTTTTCGGCCTTGAGCACCTCGGCCAGCTTGCCGGCCACCAGGTCGGCGTTGATGTTGTAGCTCTCGTTGTGCTCGCCAAAACCGATAGGGCTGATG
>CAYSOD010000604.1:0-2514 GCA_964432385.1 uncultured Rubrivivax sp. | reverse complement strand
GGCCCATGGCCGTGTACTGCGCCAGGGCACCAAGGGGGCTATTCAGGCTGTTGCGGATCATCGTGATGACCGCGCTGTCTGTGATCACTGCCTCGCCCTGCTTGTTGTCGGAAGGCCGCTTGATCAAGCGATAGAACGGCGAGTTTTGATCCCGGTTCAACAGTCCACACAACTCTGAAGGAACCTTGCGGGCGCTGAGGTCCCGGGGCAACACTACGCCGCGGGTTTCTGGCAGTAGTTCGTTGATCAACCTAGAAGGCAGGGGCTTGGCCTTGTTGACAAGGATGAACTGCTCACGCTGCACATCCAGGCTGTCAGAGATGAAGCCGACCACAGGAACCGCGATCTCCTGGTTGGCTGCCCCAGCAAGTGCCAGCGAACGCTGTTGGCCGTCAACGATCCAGGCAACCCGCTCGCCTGCCTGGTACACGGGAATCGTCAGCGTTCCGGACTGCGCAAGGCCTTCATCTCCTGTTGGCTTGGTGCCTCGTGATGCCGCAAACTTGATCTCAGGCGACATGGCCAGGATGATGGCGTTAGGAAAGAGGACGTTCCCTTGGTTCAGGTAGTCCACGATCCCCTTCACATGACTGCGGATCTCAGGACGCTGGAACCCCTTCAAGGCGTCTCCTTCGTCTCGTTCAACGCGGGTGATATCCGCCACCTTGACAATGTCGGACCCTCTAATGAAGAAGGCGTAGACATCAAGTCCTTCGCCTTGAGTGGTGTGCAGCGCCCGCACAACGATAGATGACTGCTGGCGATTCATGGTTGGGCCCCGCGTTGTGCGTATTCGGCTTTGAGTCCTTGCCAGATGCCGCGGAAGCGCTTCTGTTCGCATGCGATCTGAGCTTCCTGGCGTAGGTAGCGAAGCAGCTGGGTGGAACTTCCCTTGTGGCGCTTCCACTGTTTTCGCATGACGTTGGCAATCTCTGTATCTGTCAGCTTCGTGCGCGCCGGTATGTGCCTCGGTTGCAGCCCCTCAAGTGCAGACCCCACGCGGGTACGAGCCTCGGTCAGTGGTAATCGATGACCTTCGAGTTCTTCAACGAAGTGTCGAAGAGCACGCTGGGGAAAGTCGGTCCTGGTGCCGTTGTGGCCAGGAATGGCTTCCAGGCGGTCGTCGTAGGGCAGCGCGTAGGGTTGCAACTGCGGATGCAGTCCGGCAGAACCAGCCGAGGAACTGAAGATGCGCAGACGTTGCCGGTCTTCGACCGACAAGTGAAGCAGGTCTGGGGAGACCATCTCCAGGTACCCGGAGGGGAGGGCTATCAGGATCAGACCTGGGCCGCTTGACTTCACCAACTTCCAAATAGGGCCATGCCCGATTCCAGACTGGTTGAGCGCATCCCACCACTCGGCGGGAGTCCATCCCTGGCGTTGCAAGACAACGGCAAGCGGATTGCTTGTATCGGCAAACGTCAAGTCGTACGAGGGCGCATCGTCCGTCTCATGTGCCAACCCTAAGCCCGACGAGACTGCAAACAACTCACCGTCGACCGACCGCGCGGCCTTGTAGGCGTCCGAGAAGGATCTGCCGAGGTAGAGATCTCGTACCAAGCGCAGTTTTGGTGCGTCACTGTGGATCGCCTGCCACGCCTGTGCTGCTGACTTGATGTCTGTAAACGACAAGTCGGACCGCAGCGTCAGAGCCTCAGCGCCCATGCGCTTCCTGCTGGTGCAATTTGTGATGACTCGATGATGGCTCAAAGTTAGTACGTCGCTTTGCTTCGCACAAGATCAGTAACTGCAGTGTAAACGCAAATATACCTCTGTAGTAAACGTGCGATAAGTGCCGTGTGATCTCATCGCTGCACACAAAGATTTGGGAACATACACCGCACGAAGCGTGTCGACCGCGCATGGTTTCGGTAAGCGACTTTGCAGGCAGTCCCGTCTGGGCGAGGGCAAAAAGTAGAAGCCCGAAGCGACAAACATAGAACGACGGACTCGGTCTGCATCACAAGTCGATGAGTCGACCCTACCAAGTGCCTAGATTGCCTGAAGAGTCCGAACCCGATCGTAGACTCCTCAAGATGATCCGTATAACTACAGACGTTCGGTTAGCCTAAATCAGCAGTAATGAAAACTCAAACGGAGTCATAACAGCTGCACCGGTAGCCTTGGCATCCCGAGCAATGTCGCTATCAGCGGAGACAACTCCACGATGATGCTCAGCAGATGAGGCCTGTAAGTGTTGAAGGTATGAAGCAATCTGACGATCCGCCCGATCTGAGCCAACGCCCCCCGAAAACCTGACCCTCAGGTTGCTGACCAGTGCCCGCTCCTCGACAACCGGGCCGTCGAACCAAAGCTGGACGGAGAGCGTTGGGTACTTGGAGCAAAGACCCAGCAGGTGTGACTCCAGGGCTTTGCGGGCCTTGGCTCCGGGCTGCCCGGCCTCGTAGTCGGGACGGAATAGGGTTGGCAACTTGTGAAGTACGTTGTGCCCATCGACCACGAGCGTGCAGGGCCGACCGCGAGCGAGTTCACTTTGCAAGGCGTACATCGGCA
>CAYSOD010000603.1:0-2520 GCA_964432385.1 uncultured Rubrivivax sp. | reverse complement strand
CGGCGGCCAAGAGCGCGCCGCATGTGCCCCTGACGCGCCATCCCCACCTGTTCAACGGCGTGTTCGTGAACAAGGCGTCCTGGAGCAAGCTCAGTGCGGCGCAGCAGCAGTCCATCCGCGCGGCCGTCCCGGCGTATGCCACGCTGCGCGGCGAGGTGCGGGCCTCGGAGGGGCCGCTGATGCAGAAGTTCGAGTCCGAGGGCGGCAAGGTTCACCGCATCAGCGATGCGCAGCGCAAGGCCTGGTTCGACCTGGTGGCGCCGGGCCAGGTCGCCTATGTCGAAAAGATGGGGCCGGCGGCCGTCGCGCTGTACCGGGAGATCCAGGCGGCCCGGCGCAGCCTGTGACGAGCGAAGACCTCACAGCGCGGGCCGGATCTGCCATGCAGGCGTTTCTGCGTCGCTTGCAGGCAGCTGAGCAAGCGGTGGCCGTGGCGGCCATCCTCGCCTGCGCCGGCGCCCTCATTGCCGACCTGCTGGGGCGCGAGGTTTTCGGCCAGGGCCTGTTCGGTGCGCAGCGCGCGGCCGTGCACCTGAGCTTCGTGGCCGGCATGCTCGGCTTCGTGCTGGCCACCGGCAAGGGCGCACACCTGCGCGTCAAGGCCACCGATGCCTTGCTGCCTCGGCAGTGGGCGCCGGGCATCGAGCGCCTGGGCAGCCTGCTGTCGGCTGCGATCCTCGGCGCTCTGGCTTGGTACGCCACCCGGTTCGCACACCAGACCTTCACCGTGGGCGAGCGCTCGGTCACCTTGGGCATTCCGATCTGGCCGCTGCAGGCTGTCATGGTGTATGCCTTCGTCTCGGCCGGGCTGCGGCACCTGGCCTACGCATGGGCTCCGAACCTGCGCCCGGCGGAATCGGAGCAAGCATGAAACTCCTGCTGGGCGCCGCCCTGGTGTTCTGCCTGGCGCTGCTGCGCCAGCCTCTGCTGCTGATCCTGGCCGTCGGCACCGCGTTCGTGCATGTGGTGCTTGCGAACAGCAAGGTCGAGTACATGGTCCAGGACATCTGGTCGGCGCTGGACAAGGAGATCCTGCTGTCGATCCCGATGTTCCTGCTGGCCGGCGCGGTGATGACGCGCGGCAGCATCGCCGGCCGCCTGGTCCGCATCATGACCTCGCTCACGGCCCCCATCCCCGGCGGCCTGGGCGTGGCCACCGTCATGAGTTGCGCCTTGTTTGCGGCCATCTCGGGCTCCAGCATCGTCACGATGCTGGCGGTGGGAACCATGATGTTTCCCGCCTTGATCGCCGCAGGCTACCCACGGTCGTTCTCGATCGGGCTGATCTGCGCGGGCGGCACGCTGGGCATCATCATCCCGCCGTCCATCCCCATGATCCTCTTTGGCATCATGACGGAGACCTCCATCACCAAGCTGTTCATCGCCGGCGTGCTGCCGGGCTTGTTGCTGGCGGCCTTGCTGGGTGTGTACGCCTTCTGGACCAACCGCGACCGGCGGGGCCATGCCTGGAGTGCGCGGGAGATCCTGCAGGCCCTGCGCGAGGGGCTGCCCGCCCTGGCCCTGCCGGTGCTGCTGCTGGGCGGCATCTACTCGGGCCACTTCACCCCCACCGAGGCCGCCGCTGCGGCGCTGGTCTATGCGCTGGCCATCGAGGGGCTGGTGTATCGGGAGGTCAGCCTCAAGGACTTCTACGGCATCGTCACCGAGACCGCTGTCACGCTGGGCATGCTGCTGCCCTTGGTGGCCTTTGCCACCAGCCTGAGCGTGGTGCTGGATTACGAGCGCGTGCCGCAGGCGCTGGTGGCGTGGGTCCAGACCTGGATCCACGACCGCTCCTCCTTCCTGCTGGCGGCCAACCTGCTGCTGCTGGTGGCCGGCTGCCTGATGGAGGTGGGCTCTGCCATCGTGATCCTGGCGCCCCTGCTCATGCCCATGGCCAAGGTCTACGGTGTCGACCCCATCCACTTCGGCATCATCATGACGGTGAACCTCGAGATCGGCTACATCACGCCCCCGGTGGGCTTGAACCTGTTCGTGGCCATGGCGGCCTTCAAGGCGGGCTTCGTCGAGGTCTCGAAGGCGGCGCTGCCCTTCGTGGTGGTGATGCTGCTGGGGCTGTTCATCATCAGTTCCTGGCCTGCCCTGACCCTGGCCTTGCTGCGGTGAGGCGCCAGGTTCCGGCTCGATGCCCGCCCCCTTACCAGGTACCCCGACATGCCTTTTGAACCCAGCCCCCGCGTGAACGAGCTGCAGCACCAACTGCAGGACTTCATGGCGGCTCACGTGTACCCCAACGAAGCCCGCTACTTCGACGAGGCCGAGAAGCTTGGACCCTGGTCGGTGCTGCCGGTGGTGGAGGAGCTCAAGCCCAAGGCGCGCGCGCTGGGGCTGTGGAACCTGTTCCTGCCGCAGCCCGCTCATGGTGCCGGCCTGACCAACCTGGAGTACGCCCCGCTGTGCGAGACCATGGGGCGCTCGCTGCTGGCCCCCGAGGCCCTCAACTGCTCGGCCCCGGACACCGGCAACATGGAGGTGCTGGCCCGCTATCGCACGCCCGAG
>CAYSOD010000602.1:0-2520 GCA_964432385.1 uncultured Rubrivivax sp. | reverse complement strand
GCCACACGAAACCCGATGTAGTCGAGGCGTGTTGTAGCATACATGCCGTCGCGCGCTGCAGAGCGGGCGGTCTTCTGGCCGTCCCAGTAGATGTCGCTTTCGCGCAGGACACGCATGTTGCAGTCCCCTGATCGCCAGGGGCTGCCATCCAATGGCGACCCAGCATAGGTCTCGTTCCAGCAATCCTCAGTCCACTCCCAGACATTACCGTGCATGCCATGCACGCCAAATCGGTTTGCCTTGGACGTGACCAAGTGGACAGCTTCGTTCTCGCCGTGAATCGTTTGAGGCTCCTCCTTCAACCGCGCTACCGACGTCGCTGTTTCACCGGACCAAGCGACATACTCCCATTCAGCCTCGCTGAGAAGCCGATAGCGCTTGCCTGTCTTCTTCGATAGCCATTGCACATAAGCCTGCGCATCAAGCCAGCTGATATTTACGGCGGGCTTGTGACCGCTGTTGGGCTTCCGATCATTCGGCCGATAGCCATGGCATCCACCAGCGGCGATGCATGCGTCCCACTCGGCTAGCGTGACCTCGAACTTTCCGACAGCGAATGCCCGCTTGATCTTGACCAAGCGTTGCCATCCCCTGTCGTCAAAACTGTCTGGACCAACGTTGTACCATTCTGCCATCGCTATGCTGCCTGGAGGCACTACCACCATCTCGGGACAATCAGCACAGTCTCGAAAGGCCCGTGCTTGAACCTCCAGGCACGCCGTAAAAAAGACTGATATGAGTGCTGCAACATGCGGACGCCGCATGACTTCCCCCTTCGGCTGCCTCCCACCGACAACACAACATCATCCTAACAGTCGATCAATCCTAACGAAACACGTCACGTGGCAGCCAGATGCGCCCATCGGCTCGGACCCCGCCATCAGACGCCCTCCCCCACGGCTCGCTACCATGCGGTAGGCATGCCCCTGACCCGCTGGGGCGGCCAACCGGCAGGGCACGCGATCCATAGGCGGGCGGGCTGCATCGAACAGTGAAATAATTTCCAATTTCCGTCGGCTCGGGCCTTTAAATCGGGTGTCCCCATCTCCACGTCCTTCGTCTCAGCAAGGCATCATTGAATCGCCCCGCAACCCCTCCGGGCAGGCGGGCTTTCTTCGTCATGGGTGAACTTCATGGTGGAACGTCACAGCGACAATACCGACGTTTACCCGTCCATCGCCCCTAGCGAGGACTGGCGAGCTGAAGGGGGAATGCGTGGTGGCCGCAGCCCTCGTGTTCGATGAGGTCCCGCTGCACGTGACCGCATTCAGCCCCGCCACCCCATACTCCAGCGCTTCGGCAACTCTGCGGACTTCATCCTGAGGAACCGGCTCGATTGATCCTCAAGGCTGGCCGCACGCTGCGGCCGGCCTACCCATGCCTACGACAGAACCAGACATTCGAATGAAGAGGGAGAGATAACGGATGAGCGAGTTCGAAGACATCAAGCTTGGGATTAACGCCAGGGTTTGTGGCCGCGACCGCCGGGGGACGCGCGTTACCTACCAACTCTGCAACGATAGCGACATCGACCAGCCCATGATCCCGGAGGATATTGTCCTCAGGCGGTTCCGCATGAAATCCACTGGTATGAGCCTTCGGAAGGGAACACGCCTGCATCCCGGCCTGTGGCGCGCAGTCGACATGCTCCTCACCCTGCATGACGACTTCTTCGCCTACCCGTTTCAGGGCAAAGCCGGGATGGAACGCATGCTGCTGGCGCTCAAAGGAATGAAGGTGCAACTGGCGCAGAAAGGACTGACCATGCCGGAACCCGAGATGGCGGGCCGAATACTCTATGTGCTGGGGCCGGACAGAGTACGCGCCCTGGTCACGCGTCACCGCGACCCGGGTCGTGCGGCAAGACCCGTCGTCCCCGACCTTTGCCTGTTCGAGTTCAACAGGATGACAGAGACCCAGCGCTACATGGTGTTCGTTGAGGTCAAGCGCCCCGGCGAACGCCTCGCGAGCCATCAGGCTGACGAGCTGCGCTTCATGCGCTCTCTCGGCCTCAAGGCCGGCGTCTTCCGCCTGCGGGAGGTGGGCACCGACAGGGCTCAGGCCTATGCCGCCTGACTACCCATTGGAGCAGGCGTGGCAGGCCCGCCTTCTTCCATGCAAGGATCCAAGTCATGCAACCCGACCCCAACCTCTTCCCCCTCCAGATCGCGACGCTTTCATGCGGCAGGGGCATGCTCGGCCTCACCTTCTGCCCCGGCATGAACACCGATGACGCGAAGACACGCAGCAGCGGTGGCACCATCTACCGGAGAAGCCTCGACGACGACCTGGCGGTCATCAAGGCTTGGGGCGCATCCTGCATCATCACCCTGATCGAGGATTTCGAGTTTGGACGTCTCGGCGTCAGGAGGCTCGGGCAATCGATCCGCGATCTCGATCTCGCCTGGTACCACATGCCCATCCCGGACATGGCCGCACCCGGTGAGGCTTTCGATACCATGTGGCTTGAGCATCTCCCGGCGATCCGCGCGTAGCTTGACGCCGGTGGACGCATCCTCA
>CAYSOD010000601.1:0-2525 GCA_964432385.1 uncultured Rubrivivax sp. | reverse complement strand
CCACCGTAGCAGCACGCCGCCCCCTTGGCGATCCCGAACCTGGTGGCCCTCAGGCCATGGCGCGGCCGATCAAGATCTTCTGCACCTCGCTCGTGCCTTCGTAGATCTGGCAGACCCGCACGTCGCGGTAGATGCGCTCGACGGGGAAGTCGCTCACGTAGCCGTAACCGCCGAGCACCTGGATGGCGGCCGAGCACACCCGCTCGGCCATTTCGCTGGCGAACAGCTTGGCCATGGCGGCTTCCTTCAGGCAGGGCTTGCCGGCGTCTTTCAGCGCGGCGGCGTGCCAAATGAGCTGGCGCGCGGCTTCTACTTGGGTGGCCATGTCGGCCAACTTGAACTGGATGGCCTGGTGCTGAAAGATCGGCTGGCCGAAGCTGACGCGCTCCTTGCTGTAAGCCAGGGCGGCTTCCAGCGCCGCGCGGGCCATGCCCACCGACTGGCTGGCGATGCCGATGCGGCCACCTTCCAAACCGCTGAGGGCGATCTTCAAGCCCTGGCCTTCGTCGCCCAATCGGTAGGCGGCGGGGATGCGGCAGTTCTCGAACAGGATCTGCGCCGTGTCGCTGCTGTGCTGGCCCATCTTGTCTTCCAAGCGGGCGACCGTGTAGCCGGGCGTGGCCGTGGGCACCAAGAAGGCGCTGATGCCCTTCTTGCCGGCGGCCTTGTCGGTGACGGCCATGACGATGGCGACGTCGCCGTTCTTGCCGCTGGTGATGAACTGCTTGACGCCGTTGAGCACGTAGTGGTCGCCGTCGCGGGTGGCGGTGGTGCGCAGGCCGCCGGCTTCCGAGCCCACATGCGGCTCGGTCAGGCAGAAGGCGCCGAGCATGTCGCCGCGCGCCAGGGGTTTGAGGAAGCGTTCTTTCTGATCCTCGTTGCCGAAGGCCATGAGGATGGAGCACACGGGGCAGTTGTTGACGCTGACCACGGTGCTGATGGCGCCGTCGCCTGCGGCGATCTCTTCCAGGATGACCGACAGCGCCAGGTAGTCGAGCCCGGCACCATCCCACTCGGTGGGCACGGCCACGCCGTAGCAGCCCAGGTCGGCCAGGCCACGCAATGCGGCCTTCGGGAAGTCGTGGCTCTTGTCCCAGGCGGCAGCGTGCGGCGCCACTTCGGCCTGCACGAATTGGCGCACGGCCTCTTGCACGGCCAGATGGTCTTCAGACAGCAGCATGGGGAGTCATCTCCTTGTAGTCTTCTTCATAGGCGGTGCACAGCAGGACCTGCGGTCCACGTGGCCCACGGATGAGGTGGTAACCCGTACCGAACTGCTGGAGGATCGAGCCGTCCTGGCGTCGCAAGGTCCACCTCACATCGGCGAAAGCGTGATCGGCACCCAAGGGGTGAAAGGCCGTGATCTGATGATCTGCGCGGCCGTAATTCAAGCCGCGGTAGATCTTGCACAGTGCATGGTGGTTGGCCCGCATGGCTGCGTCATCCGCCCACCAAACGGTCGATTGCCTGTCAGTGATGCCGCTGGGCACGTGCCAGAGTTCGGCCACCGCATCGCCGTCCAGGGCGTTGAAGGCAGCCCGGTAAACAACAAAGAACGCCTCCACCTCTTGCCGGCTCATGCGGTCGCCATCCTGTCGTTCAGCAGCCGCCAGGCCAAACCCAGGAACAGCGTGCCTGCAACCGCTTCAACCGCGCGAGCCAGATGGGGCGGGAGCTTCAGGCGGCGCAACTGCGCAGCCACCCCCACCACGGCCAGCAAGAACAGCGTGCTCTGCACCACGAACACAGCCCCCAGCCCCAGAAAGGCCCAGGTTTTGTGAGATGCAGACGGCGTGATGAACTGCGGCAGGAATGCGAGAAAGAAGAGCAGGACCTTGGGGTTGAGGAGGTTCGTGAGCAAGCCGGTGCGGAAGTCATCGCGCAGGCGGGAGTGGGAGCCAGGTCTGGCGCTGAAAGGAGGAGAAGAGGGGCGGTCGATGGCGGCAGCCCCCGAGTCAGATCCGCGCCACGCCTGCCGCAGCAACCCCCCGCCAAGCCAGACGAGGTAAGCCGCACCGGCCCACTTCAGCACTGCAAAGGCCAGCGGCGACACCGCCAGCAAGGCGGCCAGCCCGAAGGCCGCGCCGAGCGCGTGCAGCACACAGCCCGCGTTGACGCCCAGGGCAGCCGCCACCCCGGCTCGCGCCCCGCCTTGCAGCGTGCGGCTCACCGTCAGCAGCAGGTCCACCCCGGGGGTGGCGTTGAGCACGAACACCGCGCCCATGAAGAGGGCCAGATCGCGTTGCCCCGCCAGACCCAGCGCCTCAAGCATCTGCCCTACCTCCCGCAGATCTCGAAACGACCAGAGCGCGCCGTTCTTCCGGCAGCCTCACACCATCTCCACCGCCAGCGCCGTGGCCTCGCCGCCGCCGATGCACAGCGCGGCCATGCCGCGCTTGAGGCCGCGCTTGCGCAGGGCGCCCAGCAGCGTGACCACGATGCGCGCACCGCTGGCGCCGATCGGGTGGCCCAGCGCGCAGGCGCCGCCGTGGACGTTGACGATGTCGTGCGGCAGCTTGAACTCC
>CAYSOD010000600.1:0-2527 GCA_964432385.1 uncultured Rubrivivax sp. | reverse complement strand
GGGCGAGGAGACTGTGGCCCACATGGCCACGGGGCCCGCACACCCTGTGCGGCGCACGGCGCTGCATGACCGCCACATGCAGCTCGGTGCGGTGATGACGCCGGTGGGCCCCTGGTTGCGCCCGGCCTGTTTTCCCGCGGGCAAGTCCCGTGAACAGGCCGTGGCCGACGAGGTCGACGCCGTGCGGCAGCGGGCCGGGTTGTTCGACGTCGGCACGCTCGGCGGACTGCTGGTGCGCGGCCGTGACGCAGCGCTGTTCCTGGAGCGCATGTACACCGGGCGCTACGCGACGATGAAGCCGGGTGCGGTGCGCTATGCGCTGATGCTCGACGAAGTGGGCTCGGTGTACGACGACGGCGTCGTGGCCTGCGTGGAGGCGGAGTCCTTCTACGTGACCACCACCAGCGGGCACTCCGACGCGATCTTCCGCTCGATGCTCAAGTGGAATGCGCGCTGGGGCCTGGACATCGACGTGACCAACGTCACCAGCGCCTACTGCGGCGTGAACCTGGCCGGCCCCGCCAGCCGCGCCATCCTGGGCGCCCTGTGTCCGCAGGAAGACCTGTCGCACGCCGCCTTCGGCTACATGCGAGCCCGGGTGCTGCCGCTCATGGGCACGCGTGTCATTGCCATGCGGGTGGGTTTCCTGGGCGAACTCGCCTACGAGTTGCACCTGCCGGCCAGCCGCGCGCTGGCGGTGGTTGACCGGCTGCTGGAAGCGGGCCGCGAGCATGGCCTGGTACCCATCGGCGTCGAGGCGCAGCGGCAACTGCGCCTGGAGAAGGGGCACGTGATCGTGGGCCAGGACACCGACGCCGTCTCCATCCCGCAGGAGGTGGGTCTGGGCTGGGCCTTGGCCGCCGACAAGCCCTTCTTCATCGGCCAGCGGGCCCTGCGCGTGCGGGCGGCTCAGCCGGCCACCCGCACCCTGGTGTGCTGGCAGGCCCCCCCAGGTGCGCGCTGGCCGGTACTCGAGGGGCATCTGGTGCTGCGCGGTGAGGACATCGTCGGCCATGTCACCTCGGTCGGTCACTCGGCCGTGCTCGGGCGCACGATCGGCATGGCCTTCGCCGGGGCGGAGTCTTCGGCTCCCGGCAGTGCGATCACCATCAAGGGCGAAGGCGGCGTGCGGCTGCAGGCTGAAGTCGTGGCACCGCCCTTTTATGACCCGCAAGGAGCCAGGCAGAAGCCATGAGCAGTTCCATCGAATCAACGGCCAGCGCGCGGCGGGTGTCGCCCTTGCGCGGTGTGCTGCAGGCGGCCGGCTGGACTCCGGGCAGCGTGGACGGCGTGGAGCTCTCGGGTGGCGGCGCCGGCCCGCCCGGGCTGGTCGACCTCAGCACCTGTGACCGGATCGGCTTGAAGGGCCGTGGTGCCGTGGCGTGGCTCGGCGCTGCCGGCGTGGCCCTGCCTTCGCAGCCCAACCGGCTGCTGGAGCGGCCGGACGGCCTCACGGTCGCCCGGCTGTCCGACGCCGAGTTCGTGCTGGCCGACTTCGCCGGTCCGACCTCGGCCGCCGTGCAGGGCCTGCGCGCGGCACTTGAAGGGGCCCGGCCTGAAGGCTGCTACGACGTGCCCCGCGCCGAAAGCCAGGCGGTCTTCGGCTTGGCGGGGCCGTGGCTGACCGCTGCCCTGGCCGCGCTGTGCCCAGCCGACCTGCGTGCGGCGGCCTTCCCGCCAGCCGGCGTGTTGCAGACCCCATGCGCCGGCGTGGGGGCGCAGTTGTGGAACCTGTCGCGCACCGGGCTGGACCGGGCCGTGCTGAGCTGCGACGCCAGCCTGGCGGCGCACGTGTGGTCGGCGCTGCTGGCGTCGGTGGTGGCTGCCGGCGGCCACACCGCTTCCCAGTCCTCCTGGTTCAGCGCGCGTTGATCGTCCGAGCGCTCGCCCCTCCGACCTGTCTTCTGCCCACCCGTCCTCAGACGCCATGTTCACACCTGTTCAGCATGCCGCCTTCAACGCCTGGGCCAACCGGCGACTGCTCGATGCCTGTGCGGTACTCGACGAAGCGCGCCTGCAGGCAGACCGGGGCGCCTACTTCAAGTCCATCCTGGGCACGCTCAACCACATCCTGCTGGTCGACATCCTCTACATGGACCGCCTGGAAGGCCGGCCCAGCCGCTTCAAGCGCCTGGACGAAGTGGTGTGCCCCACCTTCCCCGAGCTGCGCCGCCGGCAGCAGGAACAGGACCAGGCCTTCGAGCGGTGGGTGCACGGCCTGGATGCGCAGGCCCTGGAAGGCGTGGTCCGCTTCCAGACGCTGCTGGCGCAACCGCAGATCTGGACCGTGCCCATGCGGATCTACCTGAGCAACCTGTTCCAGCACCAGGCGCACCACCGGGGGCAGGCGCACAACCTGCTGTCTCAGGAGGGCCTGGACCCTCCGCCCATCGGGTTCGTCGAATTCGCCCTTGAGGAAGGACTGGTCGATCCACCGCGGTCCGCGGAGGTGGCGCCTTGAGGCTGGGCAGTGGGATCGGAGCACAGAGGCGATGCAGCGGCACGAAGTGATCATCATCGGCGCCGG
>CAYSOD010000599.1:0-2532 GCA_964432385.1 uncultured Rubrivivax sp. | reverse complement strand
CAAGCAGGGCGGCGGCCACGCCGGCCACAACGGGCTGCGCGACATCCATGCCCAGCTCGGCTCGGCCGACTACTGGCGGCTGCGCCTGGGCATCGGTCACCCGGGTGTCAAGGCCGAGGTGGCCGACTACGTGCTGCGCAATCCACCCGCAGACCAACGCGAGGCCATCGAGCGGGCGATTGACGAGTCCCTCAAGCAGCTGGATCTGATGCTCGCCGGGCAGATGCCGCAGGCCGTGATGAAGCTGCATGCCAAGCCCGAGCGGCCCAAGCCGCCCAGACCCGTGACGCCGCCACCTTCAGGAGAACCTTCATGATCTTCAAACAAGGCCATCCGTGCCGCTCCACCCTGCTGGCCGCTTGGCTGCTGGCCACGTTCGGGCTCGCGCCCGCCTGGGCCTCAACGCCCCAGGTCTGGCGCTGCGACTCGGCGGGACAGGTCATCTATGCCGACCAGCCCTGCGCCAAACTGCTGCCCGGGGCTCAGGTACTGGACAGCGTCCAACGCAGCGTGGCCGCGGCAGACCCTCGCAGCACGCAGCAGCAGCGCGAAGCGCAAGCGGCGGCGCAGTCCGACGAGCGGCTGCTGAAGCAGCTTCAGCAGGAGCGCAGGCAGCGCGAGCGCGAGGCCACCCGGCCCGCCGGCCCCGTCATCATCGGCCTACCCCCTGACCCGCTGGCCAAGCCGATCGTCAAGGCGACGTCGGCGCCAGCCCCGCAGCATCGGCGGGCCGACCGGTCAGGCGCTCGTACTTCGCCAGCAGCTGAACTTTCGTCTCGACGTGGTCCGGGTTGACCGGTATGCAAGCCACCGGGCACACCTGCACGCACTGCGGCTCGTCGAAGTGGCCCACACACTCCGTGCAGCGGCGCGGGTCGATCTCGTAGATCTCCGTGCCCATGGAGATGGCCTCGTTCGGGCACTCAGGCTCGCACACGTCGCAGTTGATGCATTCGTCGGTGATCCACAGGGCCATGGCAGTCCGCTGGCGGGCACTTGAATGCCGCGAACCGTCAAGCCGGTCCTCGGCGATGAAGGGCAAGAGGCTGCTCAGGCCTCGGTATTGACGACCCGGTCCTTGAGTCGCTTGAGCACCGAGGGTGCCACGAACTTGGAAACATCACCGCCCAGGGTGGCAATCTCCCGCACGAAGGTACCGCTGACGAACTGGTATTGGTCGCTCGGCGTCATGAAGACCGTCTCGACATCGGGCATGAGTTGGCGGTTCATGCCCGCCATCTGGAATTCATACTCGAAGTCGCTGACGGCCCGCAGACCGCGGATCACCACCTTGCCCCCCAGGTCCACCACAAAGTTGCGCAGCAGGCCGCGGAAGGCCATGACCTCGACGTTGGGGTAAGGCGAGGCGATCTCCTGCGCCATCTCCAGGCGCTCGGCGATCGTGAACATGGTGCGCTTGTGGTGTCCTGCCGCCACCGCGAGCACCAGGCGGTCAAACAGGTTGGCGGCCCGTCGCATCAGGTCGGTGTGGCCCAGGGTCATCGGGTCGAAGGTGCCCGGGTACACCGCGGTCAGCGGGGTCTTGCTTGTCATGTCCATGCTCCTGCGTCCCCTCTCCCGGACGACCTGCCGACCAGTGTAGCGACGACCTGCCGGGCCTGGCCGCGGTCAGTGGTCGGCGGGCGACAACGCATCGCCAGCCGTCAGGGTCCGCCGCAACAAATGATGATGGACCATTCCTGCACGGCCCTGACGGTGCAGCACCCAGTGTGGCGTCAGCGCGGGCAAAGCTTGATCATCCTCGGCATAGGCCCATCCGCCCGGTGCCACCGCCCGGGCCGCTGCTGCAAGGGCCGGCTGGAGCAGGCCCTGGCTATAGGGCGGGTCGAGAAACACCAGGTCCAGGCTGGCCGGCGCAAGGCCTTGCATCACTACCTTAGCCGAGGCGCAGACCACCTCCACGGCATCGGCGCTCAAGCGCTCCTTGACCCGTCTCAAGCCCTCGGCCAGGCGCCGGTCCTGCTCCACGAGCAACACGCGCGCAGCGCCACGCGAAGCCGCCTCGAAGCCCAGCGCCCCCGTGCCGGCAAAAGCATCGAGGCACCGCCAGCCCGACAAGTCCTGCCCGAGCCAATTGAACAGGGTCTCGCGCACCCGGTCCGGGGTCGGCCGCAGCCCAGGCGCATCGGGCACCGGCAGCCGAGATCGCCGCCACTGGCCACCGATGATGCGGACCTCGTGCGGGGCTCGCGGGGCGCCGTGCGCGACGCGCCGCTGCGCGCCCGCCATCTCGACACTCGTACGCGGTCTCGCAGAATTCACAGGCGCACCGCAATGCCGTCGCTTGCCAGCATCGCCTTGGCCTGGGCCACCGTGAACTCCCCGTAGTGAAAGATGCTGGCCGCCAGCACGGCGTCGGCGCCACCGAGGCGGATGCCCTCGGACAAATGCTCCAGCGCCCCCACGCCCCCCGAGGCGATCACCGGCACGGGCACAGCGTCGCTGACGGCACGCGTGAGCTCGAGGTCAAAGCCAGACTTGGTGCCGTCGCGGTCCATGCTGGTCAGCAAT
>CAYSOD010000598.1:0-2533 GCA_964432385.1 uncultured Rubrivivax sp. | reverse complement strand
CGCTGCTGCTGGCATGCACCCAGTTCGTCACCGCCCAGCCGAAGGTCTGGACGTCCCAGCAGGCTCAGGCCTGGCATGCCCGGCAGCCCTGGCTGGTGGGAGCCAACTTCCTGCCGAGCAGCGCCATCAACCAGCTGGAGATGTGGCAGGCGGAGACATTCGATCCGGCGACCATTTCGCGGGAGCTGGGATGGGCCGCGGCAATCGGCATGAACGTAATGCGCGTGTACCTGCACGACCTCGCCTGGCAGACCGACCCGGCGGGCTTCAAGAAGCGGATGGACGCCTTCCTGGCCATCGCAGCGAAGCACAGGATACAGGTGCTGTTCACCGTCTTCGACGACTGCTGGAACCCTTACGCCTATCCGGGCCGTCAGCCCGAGCCGAGGCCCGGCATCCACAACAGCGGCTGGGTGAGGAGTCCGCAGATCTCCATACACGACAATCCGCTCCGATGGAACGTGCTCGAGGCCTATGTCAAGGATGTGCTCTCCACCTTCAAGGATGACAAGCGCATCCTCATGTGGGACCTCTACAACGAGCCTGGCAACAGCGGCTATGGGCTCTCCTCCTTCGAGCTGCTGAAGCGGGTCTTCGAATGGGCCTGGTTCGTACGACCCTCGCAGCCCCTCACGTCAGGGACATGGCATGACGACAAGACGTACAACGAATTCGTCATCGCCAGCTCCGACGTCATCAGCTTCCACAACTACAGCGACCCTGCACGTCTCGAGAAGGAGATCGTGGAAAAGCAGGCGCTGGGCCGGCCGCTGATCTGCACGGAGTACATGGCGCGAACTCGAAACAGCACCTTCCAGGGATGCCTGCCGATCCTGAAGAAATACAAGGTGGGCGCCATCAACTGGGGACTGGTGGCCGGCAAGAGCAACACCATCTACGCATGGGACAGCCCGATGCCGGACGGCTCGGAGCCGGACCTATGGTTCCATGATGTGTTCCGGAAGGACGGCACTCCGTACAAGACGGAAGAGGTCGAGTGGATTCGAAAGCTGAGCAAGGGGAAGTGAGTGCCTTGGAAACAGTTGTGTTCAATCCCCGATCACAAACCGGGCAGATCCCATTCGTCCCGCCCTCGACGTCCGAAGCACATAGTTTCCTGCGGGAAGTCCCGCCATCGACAGATCGGTGCGGGATGACGTGAGCTCGAATTTTCTGACGAGTCTCCCTTCGGAACTGTATATCGAGGCCTGTGTCTTCTGTCCGCTTTTCTGAAAAATAGTGAGCCATCCCTTGCGGTAGGCTATCCGTATGTCCTCAATCTCCCTTCTTGGGTTGGAGAGGGGGACGAGCGCGTAGTAGTCTTTCAGCAGGTCGGTGAGGTCTACGGCTTCCATCGTGGCGGGGAGGGTGGACACCTTCTCGCTTCCGATGACGATACGATTGTGGTTGAGGAATGCCACGGACTCCGTCTGGGCGATGCCCTGGAGGCCGATCCTGCGTTTGTTGCCTCCGAAGAATGCGTTGCCGGTGAAGTCGTAGAGCAGGTATATGAATCGCTGCTGGGTGAGGGTGTATCCGGTGAGTGCAATGACGCGTCGGTCGGGCAGGATGTCGGCACCGGTGATCAGGCCGTTCACATTGAATGTACCCAGCTTGGTGGCGATATGTGTGCCTGCCGTGCTGGGGAGTTCATAGAGTGAGGTCTGGTTGCCGGTGTACTGTTTGGTGAAGAGGTAGAGCTTGCCGTTGTAGGAGACCATGGCCTCGCAGTCGAAGTCGGTCGTGTTCACGGACACGGGTGTCGGGTTGGCGGGCTGGTCGGGATACCGGAAGGAGATCAGCTCGGGGGTGAGGTAGAGGTTTCCCGTGGTGGAGGTGATGCCGCTCTTGGGGATCTTGTAGATCCGCAGGTCGGTGCGCGCGCCGTTGACGTTGTTGCCGAAGTCGCCGATGTAGAGGTGGGTGTCGTCCTGTGCGATGTCTTCCCAGTCTACCTGGGGTACGTAGGTCTGGGCTGTGCCTAGGAAGACCATCCGGCGGATGAATGCGGATGATGTGTCCGTTGCAAAGAGGGTCGAAGGGAAGGAGCCTCCGTTGTCGTTGTGATGCCAGAGCCATCCGTTCCAGTAGACCGTGCCCGAGTTTTCCCGCAGGGTGTCGGAGTGCAGGAATTTCAGCGAGGGTGCCAGGGTGACCGGATCGTATGTACAGGAGCCATTGTTGGCGGTGGCGGTGGCGTTGTAGTTGTTGGCGGCACGGTCGGTGCAGCCGGCGATGGGCTGCGCAATGGCGATGACGACCTGCAAGAGCGCCGAGCATAGGCAAAGGAGAAGCCTGATGGGCATGGGACATGCTTTGTGCCGGCAAGATGGCAAAAAGATACGCTTCATGATGTCTGGCCCTATGATATGATATATCATTTACATATGATTTACTTCCAGTCAATCACCCATCTGAAATATTCGGATACTGAATAGTCATTTTCCGAATAAAAACCTATATGTTTAATGGCATATTCCATGTAACCCTTAATTCTTCCACATGAGGCAATCCACAAGAATGCCCCTTACTC
>CAYSOD010000597.1:0-2536 GCA_964432385.1 uncultured Rubrivivax sp. | reverse complement strand
GCCGGCCAGGAACTGCAACTGGTTCAGCGCAAATCCACCCCAGCTGCCGCCCTTGAGCATGGCCGGGTTGCCCGAGACGATGGACGGTATCTCGCGGGGGAAATGCCACAGCCCCCACAACACGCCGATGACGACGCAGGCCAGCAAAGGGTTGGCCAGCTTCTCCACGAGCAGGGGGAACATGAAACCCCGCCAGCCCAATTCCTCCAGCAACCAGCCCGGCCCGAGAAACGGCGCCACGATCATGAACCCGAAAATGGCAAAGGGTGTGCTTCCGTAGCGCTGCAGCATGCCGGTCAAACCCGAGTTGGGCTCGCGCAGCACGAGCACGATCAGAAGGAAAGCGACCGCTGCCAAGTAAACGGCAAACAGCGTCGCATAGACCATCATGCCTTGCCGCCAGGTGACGCCTTCGCGCCAGAAACGGAACCGGTCAAACAGCTCGCGCAGACCCTTGCGGCCCCAACCCAGGGCCACGATGATGAGCGCCGCAGCCGTCGGCGCAAACGGGAAGAGGTAGCCCGTCCACAGGATCGGGTTGTCCAGCACCTTGGGGAAGACGCTGATGATGTTCGGGTGCCAGGGATTGGTGCGCATGTCCTTGAACACGGCGCCCATTGCGCCAGGGTCCAGCAGGCGGATCGACGTCACGATGGCGCCGAGGACGACGGCCAGGACGTAGAACGTGAGCAGCGGTCGGCGGCGGATGAGTTCGGTCATGGTCTGTGCTCCCAGCGACTCAACGGCCATCGGGCGCGAACCCCGACAGGCCGTGTCGGTCTTGGGCGCCCGGGTGCGTTGAGTCCATCGTCACTGGAGTCTGCTGCATGAAACCACTTCCGCGCGCCCGGCTGCGTGAACTCGGCATCGTCGTCGGCACCTTGCCCTGCGGGCCGCTCAACGCGATCACGGATGTGGCGGGTGTTGGCGTCGGCCAGGTGACGCTCATCGAGGATGAACCCCGCGTTATCCGCAGCGGGGTCACGGCCATCGTGCCCTTGCTGGGCCAGCTTTGGCAGGCCGGCTGTTTTGCCGGCTTCGATCGCTACAACGGCTTTGGCGAAGTCACGGGCACGCACTGGATCGCCGAGGCGGGGCTGCTGTCGTCGCCCATCGTGCTGACCTCGGCTTTCTCCATCGGCGTGGCCCGCGACACACTGCTGGCCCTGCCCTTTGTGCACGGCGTGCCCGAGCGGTGGCACCAGCCCTGCGCCGCAGAAACTTTCGACGGCGTGCTCAACGACGGCCTGGCGGCGCCCGTTCGCCGGGAGCATGTGGAACAAGCCATTGCCGCGGCCGCCACAGGGCGGGTGGCCGAAGGGGCCGTCGGCGGCGGTACCGGAATGATGAGCTTCGAGTTCAAGTCGGGCATTGGCACCGCGTCGCGTCGCGTGCATGCCGCCGGGCAACCGTGGACGGTGGGCGTGCTGGTGCAATCGAACTTCGGCAACCGTCGGCACCTCACCGTGGATGGCGTTCCTGTCGGTCGCGAACTGGGCTACGAGGTGACCCCCAGCCCGCAGCGGCGCGACGATGGCTTGGTGGACGAAACCAAGGGCTCCATCGTCATCGTCGTGGCCACCGATGCGCCGCTGCTGCCGCCGCAGCTCAACCGCCTGGCGCGGCGCGCCAATGCCGGTCTGTCACGGGTGGGCGGCTATGGCAACAACCGCAGCGGCGACTTTGCGCTGGCCTTCTCCACCGCCAACGTGCTTCCCTTCCACCAGGTTGGAATGGTGAGGGGTCTGAACATGCTGGGTGGCGAAGACATGAACGCACTGCTGCCTGCAGCCGCCGAGGCGGCCGAGGAAGCCATCCTCAACTCGCTCACGACGGCCGGCACGATGACCGGGGTTCGAGGTACGACCGTGCATGAACTGCCGCTGGACCGGCTGCAGGCCCTGATGCGGCGCCACCGCGGCGCTGCGGTGTGAAGGGCGCCGACTTCCTTGTCGTCGGCGGCGGCGTCGCCGGCCTGTCTGTGGCCTGCCAGCTGGCCCCTTACGGCCGCGTGATCGTGCTCGAGCGCGAGAACGCCACCGGCTATCACTCGTCGGGTCGCTCGGCCACCTACTACCACTTCGGTATCGGCAACCGGCCCGTGCGTCTGCTCACCAAGGCCAGCGGTGCGTTCTTTTCGAACCCGCCGCCCGGGTTCACCGACGTGCCGCTGTCGACGCCAGCCCCGGCGATGATGGTGGTGCGCGACGGGCAGGACGAGGTGTTCGAGAGCAACCTGGCTGAGATGGCCGCCATCACAGGAACCGCGCACGAGATCAGCGCGTCACAGATGCATGCCCTTGTGCCGGTGCTCAAGCTCGGCGGCGAAGGCATCACACGCGGACTGCTCGACCCCGCCGCCGCGCGGTTGGACGGCCATGCGCTGATGATGGGATACACCCGCGGCCTGCGGGCCGCCGGCGGGCAGGTTGTGACCGACGCCGAGGTTCTGATGGCGGAGCGCCGTGCGGGGCAGTGGCAGCTTCGCACATCGCATGGCGAGTACGCCGCCCCGTTGCTGGTGAACGCCGCCGGC
>CAYSOD010000596.1:0-2542 GCA_964432385.1 uncultured Rubrivivax sp. | reverse complement strand
CCTGGACCCTGCGTGCCGACAAGCCCGACATGGACTTGCACGGCCACCCCAAGATCGTGCCGCTGCGCGCCGCCAAGGGTTACGCGGTGTCCGAGCATGACCGCGACCCGCGCGGCCTGCCCGTCAAGGGCGCTGACGGTCAGCTGGCGGGTACCGTGCGCGAGCTCTGGGTGGACCAGATGGAGATGATGTTCCGCTTCCTGGAGGTGCAGACCACCGCAGGCAAGACGGTGCTGCTGCCGGTGCCGTTTGCGCGCATCCGCCGTCATGAAGTCGAGGTGAACTCGATCTACGCGCACCAGTTCGCCAACGTGCCCACCACCAAGCATCCTGACCAGATCACGATGCTGGAAGAAGAGAAGGTCACCGCCTACTTCGGCGCCGGCACGCTGTACGCCAACGCCAAGCGCAGCGAGCCCATCATCTGAGGCCTTCCTTCGGCCCCACGCCTGCGTCACTGTCCACCAAGAGGCCCAAGATGACCATCCAGAGCAATGGCCACGAGCATGAACTGGAGCCGCAGTACGGCCTGCCCGAGCGGCTGCCCGCCAACGAGAAGATCCTCTGGCAGGGTTCGCCCGACGCTGCCGTTCTGGCCCGCAGTGCCTTTCACCTGCGCAAGCTGGTGCTGTACTTCGGCGCCTTGATGGCCGTGCATGCAGCCACCGTGATGGCCGGTGGAGCCGGGCTGCTAGACATCCTGCTGGCCCTGGTGTGGCCCACGGGCTTAAGCGCCCTGGCCCTGGCCGGGGTGTGGACGCTGGCCTGGTTGACGGCGCGCACGGCCGTCTACACCGTGACCGACCGGCGCGTGGTGATGCGCATCGGCATCGTGCTGACGCTGACCTTCAACCTGCCGCTTCGCACCATCGAGACGGCCGCGCTGCGCAAGGGGTCCGCGGGCCACGGCGACATCGTGCTGGCACTCAAGGGCCCGGATCACATCGCCTACCTGCACCTGTGGCCGCATGCCCGGCCCTGGCACGTCACCCGCACGCAGCCCATGCTGCGCGCCATTCCCGAGGCGGCCATGGTCGCCGGCGTGCTGCAGCAGGCCTGGTCGGCCCAGACGGGCGTGGCAGTGGAGCCCCTGCCGGCATCGCCGTCATCCCCCACTGGCACGCAGGACAGCAGCCCTGACCGTGCTCACCAGGGCCTGCAACCCAGCATGGGCTGAGAGTTCTTGCAACATCCCCGCACACTCACCAGGAACCCTCGATGACCGCCATCCGACGCTCGGCCTCGGGCGAGCCCCAGGCTGACAGCTTTCCCCGCTGGTTTCTCATGGGAGCCGCCGCGCTGGTCTTGTTCTCGCTGGCCAGCGTGGGGCTCGTGCGCCTGACGGGCAATGGTCCCGACCAGCGGCGTGCGGCCGAGCCCAGCAGCATGGAGCGGCCCTTGCGCTTCGAAGACCGGCCGGACGGCAGCATCGCCGTGGTGGACGGGCGCACTGGGCAGCTGGTGGCCTCGGTGCAGGGTGAGCAGGGGTTTCTGCGCGGCGCTCTGCGTGCGCTGTCGCGCGACCGCCGTGCGCGCGGCTTGGGGCCTGAGCAGCCCTTTCAGCTGATTGCGCGGCCCGATGGCCGGTTGACCCTGGTGGACCCGATCACCGACCAGCGCATCGACCTGGAGTCCTTCGGGCCCACCAACGCCGGCGTCTTCGCCAGCCTGCTCGAGCCCGTCAAACCCCGCTGACGCGCCCCTGAAGCCCACCATTGCCCGGCGCCCATCGCTAGCCCCTACCTGACCGCATCACCCCACCGGAGAGATCCATGAGCGCCGCCAGCCCCAGCATCCAGAGCCCCGAGGAAGTGGCGCGCCGCGCCAAGACAGAGTCGCTGATCAGCCCGCGCTTCTACACCACTGACTTCGCCGCCATGGACCGCCTGGACATCTCCAGCGTGCGCGCTGAGTGGGACGTGATGATGAAGGAGTACGAAGGCGACAACAACCAGGACCACTTCCAGCGCGACGCCCGCTTCACCGACGAGGTCCACCAGGTCTTTTCCCAGGTTTCACCCGAACTGCGCCAGGAGTTCCTGGACTTCCTGATCACCTCCGTGACCAGCGAGTTCAGTGGCTGCATCCTGTACAAGGAGATCGAAAAGCACATCTCCAACCCCGACATCAAGCAGCTGATGCACTTCATGGCGCGTGATGAATCACGCCACGCCGGCTTCATCAACCAGAGCCTGAAGGACTTCGGCCTGGGCCTGGACCTGGGCGACCTCAAGCGCACCAAGGCTTACACCTTCTTCAAGCCCAAGTACATCTTCTACGCGACCTACCTGTCGGAGAAGATCGGCTACGCCCGCTACATCAGCATCTACCGGCAACTCGAGCGCCATCCGGACAAGCGGTTCCACCCGATCTTTCGGTGGTTCGAGCGCTGGTGCAACGACGAATTCCGTCATGGGGAATCGTTCGCCTTGATCATGCGCGCCAATCCGCATCTGCTTCAGGGCGGCAACAAGCTCTGGATTCGATTCTTCCTGCTGGCGGTGTACGCCACCATGTACGTGCGAGACCACACCCGGCCGAT
>CAYSOD010000595.1:0-2548 GCA_964432385.1 uncultured Rubrivivax sp. | reverse complement strand
GCAAGAGCCAGCGCGTGAGCCAGTGCCGTCTTGCCCGCGCCTCGTGGCCCGCGAATGAGCACATTGGCACCCGGCTGACCGCTGGCCAGGCACTCTTTCAGGTAACTGATGGCGTAGCCAAGATGCGGCTGAAGGTGTGCAAAGCCATCAATGAGCACCGACGGCACTGGGCCAGGGCCGAAGGCGTCCCCGAACAGGGCGATGCCCCCCTGGCCTGGCAGGAAAAGTCGCTCAGCCAACCCTGGCATCAGCCCCACCTTGTTGCCAAAACTGCAGTCCGACTGCGACACCATCCGCAGCAGGCAGGTACGCCTGAGCGCGCCCGAGGTACACAGGGCCTGCTCCACCGATTGCGATGAGCAGTCCAATAGCTGACCGAGAACGTTGGCGAGCCTAAGGTCGTCCAGGCTACCCAGGCTTTCCAGCGCACGCGAAAGCGGTTTGCAGAGCGTGGCAAGCGCACACAGCACAAGGATCTGCTGCTGAAGCGGCGATAGACCCAATCTGTCGCCGAGCCACAGGAGGTTGGTCGCACCGCTGCCTAGGGCTGGCCAGCGCAGTCCTTGCCTTTGTAGGGGTTTGTATACGGCGCGCAAGGCCCGAAGAGCAGACTCGCTGCAATACAAGCCATCGACTTCGCTGTCGGCCGTCCCAAGGCCGATGAAGCACAGCATCTCCCGGTCGTTGCAGTGCGACTCCAGCAGCACTTCCTTGTGGCCACCCAGGTTCAGAAGAACTCTAAGGATCAATTGCCTGCACAGATCGAGATGTTCAATGGGCTGGAATGGCTGGCTAGCCCTCGCGTAGCCGGGGATGAAAGGTAGCGAACGGAAGAAGTCGGCCATATGTTTTTGACTCAGTGGTGAACGCGGAAGAGCCCAGCCGGCACTTCGTGCCCGCGTTGCTGCAGTGCAGGCTGCTGGAGCCAAACGTCAGTAGAAGAAGCCGCGATCCTGTCATTGAGCCAAGGGAAGACGACAGAAGTTGTCGTCAGCGTTTTCGGTGGCGGACGAACCGTTTTGGCGAGTAGGTTGAATGGGAAGCGGTCAGACGCGCGCGGTAAGTCCATGTGGTCAATCAGTTCAGGTTAAGGTTTGCCAACCAGAGCGGCACACTCGATACCTTTACACATCAACCACCGATGCTGACAGCGCCAGAAAGTGGTTTGCCCCCGTGCGGACTCTCCGACGCGGACGTCTGAAGGCTGGCTCCAGCGCTCTGCTGCAAGCGATGCTGGCTCTGTTGGCCGTGGCCTGTCGACCCCGCTTGGTGCGACAGTAGCCAACGGTACTGGCGAATGGCCTACGACGTTGAACCTACCGAAGGCCCTGAATCATCAGGAAGCCCAGGAGATCTGAGACCATGGAACTCGAGTTGCGGCTGCTGACAGCGGTAGCCTTTGCCCCGTATGGCGAGGTGATAGGCATTCCGGCGGCGCGGCCTCACCCAGCTGAGGCGGCCGACGGCGTTGACGATGTGGCCGACATGCCCATGCGCGCCATCAACGGCGGCACCAGCCAGCGCTGGGACATGCCGGGCGGCCTGCATCTCTACGCCCAAGGGGGAGAGCCCTGCGTGGCCATCTTCCGCGCGCAGGCGCAGGCGCTGGCCGGGCCGTGGCGCCTGCTCGAGCGCCATCGCCTGGGCACGCAGACCTTCATCCCGCTGGCTGGCGCGCGCTGCGTGGTGCTGGTGGCCCGCGGCGAGGTGGCGCCCGACCCGGCCACGCTGGCCGCCTTCGCGGTGGACGGCGCTCAGGGCTTCACCTTGCACGCCGACACCTGGCATCACGGCCTGATCGCGCTGGACGCGGGCGACTTCGTGGTCATCGAGCGGCGGGCCGCGCAAGTGGACTGCGAGTTCGCAGAGCTGGCGGACCCGGTCAGGCTGCGGGCCTGACGGCGGGGCTCATCAGCCCGCCACCACCTGCTGCGCCAGCCTTACCAGACTGTGGTCGCTGCCGGCCGGGCCGAGCAGGGACAGGCCCAACGGCGCGCCCAGGCGCGTGGCCAGGGGCAGCGACAGCTGCGGAAAGCCCGCCAGCCCGGAGATGCACAGCATGCGGATGGCGGCGTTGCGGTAGTCCTCCAGCGCGGCCTCGCTGTCGCTGCGCAGCGGTGCCACGTCAGGCATGGTGGGCATCACCAGCACGCCGTCGTCGCCCAGCAGTGCCGCCAGGTGGGCGCGGTACCGCGCGCGGAACTCGGTGGCCTGCGCTACCTTCTCGTCGCTCAGCTGGCTGGACCAGGCAAAGCGATCGGCCACCCCCGGGCCCAGCGGCGGCGCAAAGCGTTGGATGAAGCCGCCATCCGTGCGCCAGGCCTCGCGGCCCTGGAGGTGGCGGAAGTGCCAGTACATGGCCTCGAAGCTGTCCAGCACCACGTTCACGCTGCCGGGGTTGCCGAGTGCAGAGGCCACGCGTTGACGCGGCGCGGCGAGGGCCTCAGCGGCTTCAGGCTGCAGCAAGCCCCACACATCGTCGGGCGAGAGCATGCGCACGCGCTGCGGCAGCGGTTTCTCGTCCTCGCCCAGCAGCACGTCGGCCACG
>CAYSOD010000594.1:1439-2549 GCA_964432385.1 uncultured Rubrivivax sp. | reverse complement strand
CGCACTGCTGGCCTGGACGATGGTCGGTGTTTCGCCGGCGTGGGTGATCCCGGGCGCCCTGCTCAGCGCCCTGGGCGTACACGACCTCGTGCAGACACGCCACGCCATCCTGCGCAACTACCCTGTCATCGGGCACCTGCGCTTCCTTCTGGAGTTCATCCGTCCGGAGATCCGGCAGTACTTCATCGAGAGCGACCGCGAGGCCATCCCCTTCTCGCGCCAGCAGCGCGCGCTTGTCTACCAGCGCGCCAAGGGCGTGTCGGACAAGCGGCCCTTCGGCACCCAGCTTGACGTGCAAGCCGAGGGTTACGAGTGGATCAACCACTCGCTGGCGCCCACCCACATCGCCAGCCATGATTTCCGCGTGACGATTGGCAACACCGGCAGCTCGTGCTCGCTGCCCTACGCAGCCAGCCTGTTCAACATCTCGGCCATGAGCTTCGGCGCGCTCAGTGCCAACGCCATCCTGGCGCTGAACGCAGGGGCGAAAAAGGGCGGCTTTGCCCACGACACCGGCGAAGGTTCGATCAGCGTGCACCACCGCGTGCACGGGGGTGACCTGATCTGGGAGATCGGCTCGGGCTACTTCGGCTGCCGTGACGAGCAGGGCCGCTTCAACGAGGCGCGCTTCATCGAGAACGCACGCGACCCGCAAGTCAAGATGATCGAGATCAAGCTCAGCCAGGGCGCCAAGCCAGGCCATGGCGGCGTGTTGCCAGGGCCCAAGGTCACGCCCGAGATCGCGCAGGCGCGCGGAGTGCCCGTGGGCGTGGACTGCGTCAGCCCGGCCACCCACAGTGCGTTTTCGACACCGCGCGAACTGCTGGAATTCGTCGAGCGCTTGAGGGCGCTGTCGGGTGGCAAGCCGGTGGGCTTCAAGCTGTGCATCGGCCACCCCTGGGAGTGGTTCGGCATCTGCAAGGCCATGCTGGAGACCGGGCTGCTGCCGGACTTCATCGTGGTGGACGGGGCAGAGGGCGGTACGGGCGCCGCGCCACTGGAGTTCACCGACCACATCGGCTCACCGGTGCAGGAGGGTCTGCTGCTGGTGCACAACACGCTCACGGGCCTGGACTTGCGCCACCGCATCCGCATCGGCAGCGCCGGCAA
>CAYSOD010000594.1:0-1339 GCA_964432385.1 uncultured Rubrivivax sp. | reverse complement strand
CTCGGCGACGAGCCTTGGCCTTTCGACCTCTACCGCAACTACTGGCCGCGTGCCAGCGCCGACCGGTTCACGCTCGCCTGAGAACGCGGCGCTGCGGGTGCCTCAACCGGCGCCGACTCCCGAAAGCGCAGAAGGACGCACGCCGGCTCAAGTCGGGGGCAGGGTGTCGATGAACGTCTGGCGGGTGAAGAGCTTCTCGGCCAGGCGGGCCAGGTTGTCGTGGCGGCTGCGCCAGTCCACATGCGAATAGCGGAAGTCCAGGTAACCCAAGGCGCAACCGACCGCGATGTCGGCCAGGCTGTAGTGGCTGCCAGCACACCAAGGCTGGTCGCCCAGGCCGCGGGACATCGCGGCCAAGGCCGCGTTCACGCGGCTCATCTGGCGGTCGATCCAGGCCTGCGAGCGCTGCGCATCGCTGCGGCCCGCCCAGACCTTCTCCATGCGCGCGAGGATGCTGGCGTCCAGGATGCCGTCGGCCAGCGCCTCCCAGGTGCGCACCTCGGCACGCTCCCGCCCGGTAGACGGGATCAGCTTGCCCACGGGCGACAGCGCATCGAGGTACTCGACGATCACGCGGGAGTCAAAGACGGCCTCACCGCCTTCCATCACCAGGCAGGGCACCTTGCCCAGCGGATTGAATTTCAGGATCTCGTCACTGTTCCAGACATCCTCGAGCAAGAGCTGGAAATCCAGCTTCTTCTCGGCCATCACGATGCGCACTTTGCGCACGTAGGGGCTGGTCATCGAACCGATCAGTTTCATCGACATGTGTTGAAGTACTTCCCTGCTGGAAAAACGATTCTAGGGGCCTCAGGCCTGGCGCCGACTTCGGCGCAGCGGTGATCTCGCGCCTCAGCGTGAAATGGGTCGAGTGAAGTCCAGCCCCGAAGGCCGGCCGGTCAGGTGAAGCGCAGTGTGAAGCGGTTGCGAGCGCGCCAGCACCTGCCCACCGCGCACCACCAGCAGGCGGTGACTCCGCAGGCGCAACGCCTCCACTTGCGTGCGCGCCTGCAGCAAGACGAAGTCCGCCCGACAGCCGACCTCCAGGCCGTAGCCCTCCAGCCCGAGGATGCGAGCCGGGTTCACGGTCACGGCGTCGAAGCAGGCGCGCATGGCATCCTGCGAAGTCATCTGCGCCACGTGCAGGCCCATGGAGGCCACCTCCAGCATGTCGCCCGAACCCAGCGAGTACCAGGGGTCCATCACGCAGTCGTGACCGAAGGCCACGTTGATGCCGGCGGCCATCAACTCCGGCACGCGGGTCATGCCACGGCGCTTGGGGTAGGTGTCGTGCCGGCCCTGGATGGTGATATTGATCAGGGGGTTGGCCACCGCACTG
>CAYSOD010000593.1:0-2551 GCA_964432385.1 uncultured Rubrivivax sp. | reverse complement strand
AACAGGAGAGCCGCATGCGCAACCGCCGCACAAGAAGACAACTGAACTCGCAGCTCCATTGGGGTGAGGGCCTACCGTGGTGGGGTCACGTGCTGGCTATCGCGGCGGGCTTCTTCATCGGGATCATTCACTACGCACTCTACAAGCACAAGTAGCGAACTGGCCGCGGCCGACCGTTGAAGAAACGGTTCATGCTCCGCTGAGGAGCACACCACAACTCCCCGAGAACAGGATTCGTCATGCTTCATGCCGTACCGGTCTTCTTTTGTGACGAGATGGTTGTCGCCAATGCCAACTCGTACTCGCCCAGCTCCGGCAAGCCGTCTATGGTGCTTTGCGATTGGCAAGACAGGGGGCTTGCGATAGATCTTCGTGCCGCCACCGCCGTGACGCGGGAGCAACTGGCGCTGGCCCATGACCCGGCCTTCGTCGATGCTGTCCTCGATGGCAGGCGCTCCAACGGGTTTGGCAACACCCTGGCGGAGGTGGCGCGATCGCTGCCCTACACCACCGGGGCCTTGCTCTGCGCGGCGCGTGAGGCGCTCAGAAACCGGTGTGTCGCCGTGGCGCCGGTCTCGGGCTTTCACCACGCGGGGTACGACTTCGCGGGCGGCTTCTGCACCTTCAACGGCCTCATGGTGACCGCCCAAGCCCTGCACCGCGAAGGGCTCGTCAGAAAGCTGGCCATCCTGGACCTGGACCAGCACTGGGGCAACGGAACCCAGGACATCATCGACCGGCTTCAGCTCGGCTGGGTGCAACACCACAGCAGCGGAGGCATGAGCCTGAGGGCTCGAGATGCTGAGCGGTATCTGCGCGATCTTCCCAAGCTGATGGAGCAGTGGGCCGATTGCGATTTGCTCATCTACCAGGCCGGCGCTGACGCGCACATCGACGACCCGCTGGGCGGCTGGATGACGACCGAGCAGTTGCGCCGTCGAGACGAGATTGTGTTCTCCACTGCGCAAGCCCTCGGGCTTCCCGTGGTGTGGGATCTGGCTGGGGGCTATCAGAGAGACGCTGATGGCGGCATCAGCGCAGTGCTGGAGATACACCGCAACACCATGATCGCCTGTCTTGGAGTTCACTGCGCGGCAGCAGCGGCTGGTGCCGTGGCAGAGTTCGATTGACCGGGTAACGCGGGAGGGGGCTGTGAGGGGTCAGCAGTCTGAAGGTCAGCGGGAATCCCTTGACCGATTCGTCCAAGCCCAGGCGGGATCTCGCGGCGTGGTCTACGAGCAAGCCCTGGCCGAATTGCAGGCCGGCCACAAGGTCACGCACTGGATTTGGTACGTGCTGCCGCAACTTCGCGCCTTGGGGCGCAGCGCAATGGCGCGCGAATTCGGCATTGCCGACGCCGAGGAAGCAGCCGCCTACGCCACGCACCTGGTGCTAGGGCCCAGGCTGGTGGATTGCGTGCAGGCGATCCTGGAGCATGAGGCCAAGGGGGCGCAGGCCGTGCTGGGTGCGGTGGACGCGCTGAAGCTGCGCTCGTGCTTGACGCTGTTTGAGCGGGTGGCGCCGCAGCAGTCGGTATTCGGCCTGGCGCTGCAGCGCCTGTACGGCGGTGTTCGAGACGAGGCTACCCTGGCACTTCTTGACAGCGGTGCGCCTGTCGCTGGTAAAGACCTCTCGTCGGACGAGTGATCCAGTGGCCGCCACTCCGGTTCTGTTTCTACAATCCCAAAAGTAGTTCATTGAACTACACTTGAATCGTGAAACTTCAGTGGGACCAGGGCAAGAGCGACGCCTGTTTTCGCGAGCGTGGCTTCGACTTCGCCTATGCGGCCGCCGTGTTCGGTGATCCGAATCGTCAAGTTCGACAGGACACGCGGCGCATCTATGGTGCGGCGCTATGAAGACCGTTCGCGTGACGATTGACGTGGGTGACCCAGCAACCAAGCCGGCAGGCCGTATCGACGCTCGCCGAGTGGATGCCACCACTGAGGAGGATTTGGCCCGACAGCAGGCCCAAGACGATGCCGAAGCCATGGCGGACGCCGCCAAGTTCGCTCGCCGAGTGCGCCGCCGCCTGGGGTTCAGCCAGGCCGAATTCGCCCAGCGTATAGACGTGTCCCTGGACACCATCCGCAATTGGGAGCAAGGCAAGCGCAGCCCTACGGGCGCGGCCAAGGCGCTGCTGAAGGTACTGGACAAGGCGCCTGAGGCGGCGTTGGCCGCGCTGCATTGAGGGCGGGCCGCCGCTTCATGGCGCCGGGCTTTCTCAGGCGGCGGCTTGATTGAGGGCGACTTTCCGAAGTTGTGACTGGCGCACCCGTACTGTTTCTCGACTTCGACGGGGTGCTGCACCCCGGCAGCGGCCTGGGTGACACTCGGCTCGTCCACGCGAAGACTCTTGAGGCTGCCCTCCACGGGCTGTCTGTTCGGTTGGTGATTTCCTCGAGTTGGCGATTTCACTTTCCGATGGAGGAAATCCTGCAGGAACTGCCCGCCGGTCTGGCGCAGCGCGTGGTGGGTGCCACTGGGCCGGCCCACCTCGGACGCTGGCCGCGCTTCCTGGATGCGTGGGCACGGCTCGCCGAGCTCGGCC